>NZ_JBHXTL010000064.1:0-55586 GCF_042677365.1 Kitasatospora sp. NPDC127116 | reverse complement strand
CGCCCCGCCCCCGGGGCGTTTGGTGACAGCGGGGGCCCCCGGGGGTAGACCGCCGGGGGCACCCGTCTGTCCGGGGGGGTCTACTGCTTGAGCTCCGCGTACGCCTCCGCGCTGCTGTCCTTCAGGAACTGCCAGCAGCGGGTCTCCTCCTCGGTCTCCTTGATCGCGCCGGCCGCCCGGGCGAGCGCCGCCAGGCAGCGCAGGAAGCCGCGGTTGCCGCGGTGCTCCCACGGCACCGGGCCGTGGCCCTTCCATCCGTTGCGCCGCAGCGCGTCCAGGCCGCGGTGGTAGCCGGTACGGGCGTAGGCGTACGACTCGACGTACCGGCCGGCCGCGTAGGCGTCGTCGGCGAGCATGGCCCAGGCCAGGCAGAAGACCGGGAACTCGGCCGCCACCTGGGTGGGGGAGGCCGACTCCTCCGCCAGCATCCGGTAGGGCCGCTCCTCCTCCGGGAGGAGAGTGGGTTCGGGACCGTCGAGAAGGTTCCTGTGAATCGCCATGCCCTGAAGTCTGCCACCCGAGACGCAGGGGTCAACCGCCGTCCCCGGCGGGCGCCCGTTCCGCGACGCCGAAGTCACAGACGAGGCGTGTGGACATTCACCCGTTCGCCTGCCACTGTGAAGATCATGTCCGCAGCCCGATCCGTCGGCCGGCGCACCGCACCGCCCCGGAAGGGCGGTCGCCGACGCCGCAAGCCGCGCCGCGGACCCGGTCCTGGCATGCTCACGGCACTCGTGGTCTCCGCAGTGGTCCTGGGGGCCGCGGCGATCATGCTGTACCGCCCAGCGGGAACCCCGGCCGCCGCCCCGACCGCCCAGGCGAGGGTCGCCCCGCCGGGCGAGCAGGCCACCACGGCGGCACCGACGGCGGAGCAGGCGCCGCCCCCGGCTCCCGCCCCGGCCGACACCCCGCCGCCCGCCCCCGCCGCGCCGGATCCCGGCCCCACCAAGGGCGCGGGCACCTTCACCGTCGCCCCGGCCACCGCCAAGCCGGTCGGACGCGGCAACGTGCGCCGCTACCGGGTCGAGGTCGAGGACGGCATCGGCATCGACGCCCCGACCGCCGCCACGCAGATCCACGCCATCCTCGGCGACAAACGAGGCTGGACCAACGACCGCAAGAACGGCTTCCAGCTGGTCGCCGACGGCCCGTACGACTTCGCCGTGAAGATCGCCTCGCCGGCCACCGTGGACCGGATCTGCGGCGCCTCCGGGCTGGACACCCACGGCGAGGTCAACTGCAACGTCGGCAACCAGGTGCTCGTCAACTCCAAGCGCTGGAACACCGGTTCACCGCAGTTCAGCGGACCGCTGGAGGAGTACCGGGCGCTGATCGTCAACCACGAGGTGGGCCACCGGATCGGCCACGGGCACGAGGGCTGCCCGGGCGAGGGCAAGCCCGCCCCCGCGATGATGCAGCAGATCTACGGCCTCAAGGGCTGCACGCCCAACGCCTGGCCGTACTCGGCACAGGGCACGTACGTGGGCGGGCCGTCCGTCCCGTAGAACCGCGGCGGCGGGGGCGGGTCCTGGCAGCCGCCCTGGGGCGTGTCCGACAATTCCCGCCGGGTGCGCGACGGGGCGGACACGCCCTAACAGAGCACCGGCAGGTACTCCCGCAGGTCGCTGCGCTCCCCCGAGGCGGACACCTCGGCCGCCTCCACCGCCGCCGCCCAGTCGGCCCGGCCGGTGGCCAGCCGGATCCAGGTCAGCGGATCGGTCTCCACCACGTTGGGCGGGGTGCCCCGGGTGTGCTTCGGCCCCGGCACCGCCTGGACGACCGCGAACGGCGGGACGCGCAGCTCGACGGCGCCGCCGGGCACCTGCCCGGCGAGGGCGTCGGCCAGCATCCGGGAGACGGTGGCGAGGGCCTCGCGGTCGTGCGGGAAGGCGTCCAGGCCGAGCGCGTCGGCCAGGTCGTCGGCGTGCACCACGGCCTCGATCAGCCGGGTCACCAGGTAGTCGCTCAGGAGCATCGGATGACCGCTCAGGAAGGTCACCCGCCGCTCCGGTTCCGCCGCGGCCCGGCTGTCGAGCACGGCCAGCACGGCGTCGAGCGACCGGTCGAACTCGGCGGCCACCTCCTTGGGCGGGCCGGCGAACCCGGCCGCCGTGTGCTCCGTGGTCGCGGTGTCGACGAAGCCGGCCATCGTCCCGGCCAGCGCCGCGTAGTCGGCCAGCGGGAGCACCGGCCCGTCCACCTCCGGCAGGTCCAGCACGACGGACAGCTGGCTCAGCGCCAGGCTCAGGTGGGTCACCAGCTCCCGCACCCTCCAGGAGCCGAGCCGGGTCGGCCGTTCCAGATCGGACTCCGTCAGCTGGTGCACGACCACGCGCACCGCCTCGCTCTGCGCCGTCAACGCGGCGCTCACCTTCTGCGGCTGATACGTACGGGACTTGGCAGGCATGGGCGTCAACATACGCCGAGGGGCGGGTGGTTCACCAGAGAACCAACCGCCCCTCGTCGACCGTGCGTCAGGCCAGCAGGGCCTCGATGACACCGGTGCGGGCGTCCTTCAGCTCGGCCAGCGAGACGCTGAACCGGCCCTGGACGTCCAGGCTTTCGCCGTCCACGACACCGATCCGGGTGGCCGGCAGGCCGCGCGCGGTGCACATGTCGTTGAACCGGAGCTCCTCGCTGCGCGGCACCGCCACGACGGCGCGGCCGGCCGACTCCGAGAACAGCAGGACGAACGGGTCCTGGCCCTCGGGCAGAACGATCCGCGCACCGTGGCCGCCCTTGAGGCAGCTCTCCACCAGCGCCTGACCGAGACCGCCGTCGGACAGGTCGTGCGCGGCGTCGATCATGCCGTCGCGCGAGGCGGCGATCAGGATCTCGCCGAGCAGCCGCTCGCGCTCCAGGTCCACCGCCGGCGGCAGGCCGCCGAGGTGGTCGTGGACGGCCTGCGACCAGGCCGAGCCGCCGAGCTCGTCCGCCGTGTCGCCGAGCAGGTAGAGCAGCTGCCCCTCCTCGGCGAAGGCGAGCGGGGTGCGCCGGGTGACGTCGTCGATGACGCCGAGCACCGCGACCACCGGGGTCGGGTGGATGGCGACGTCGCCGGTCTGGTTGTACAGCGAGACGTTTCCGCCGGTGACCGGGGTGCCGAGCACCAGGCAGGCGTCGGCCAGGCCGCGGGTGGCCTCGGCGAACTGCCACATCACGTCCGGGTCCTCGGGGGAGCCGAAGTTGAGGCAGTCGGAGACGGCGAGCGGCTTGGCACCGCCGGCCGCGACGTTGCGGTACGCCTCGGCCAGGGCCAGCTGGGCGCCGGTGTACGGGTCCAGCTTGGCGAAGCGGCCGTTGCCGTCGGTGGCGACCGAGACGCCGAGGTTGGTCTCGTCGTCGATCCGGATCATGCCCGAGTCCTCGCCGTGCGAGAGCACGGTGTTGCCGAGCACGTAGCGGTCGTACTGGTCGGTGATCCAGGACTTGGAGGCCTGGTTCGGGTGGCTCGCGACCTTCAGCAGGTCGGCCTTGAGGCCCTCGCCGGTGGTCGGGCGGGCCAGCCGCTCGGCGGTCGGGGCGTCGGCCTGCAGCGCGTCCTGCCAGCTCGGGCGGGCGTACGGGCGCTCGTAGGTCGGGCCCTCGTGGGCGACGGTGCGCGGCGGGACGTCCACCACGAGCTCGCCGTGCCAGAAGATCTCCAGGCGCTCGCCGTCGGTCACCTCACCGATGACGTTGGCGATGACGTCCCACTTCTCGCAGATCTCCAGGAAGCGGTCGACCTTGTCGGGCTCCACGATCGCGCACATGCGCTCCTGCGACTCGCTCATGAGGATCTCCTCCGGCGAGAGCGTGTGGTCGCGCAGGTGCACGGTGTCGAGCTCGATCCGCATGCCGCCGGAGCCGGCCGAGGCCAGCTCGCTGGTGGCGCAGGACAGGCCGGCGCCGCCGAGGTCCTGGATGCCCTTGACGAGCTTCTCCCGGAAGATCTCCAGGGTGCACTCGATCAGGAGCTTCTCCTGGAACGGGTCGCCGACCTGGACGGCCGGGCGCTTGGCCGGCTTGCTGTCGTCGAAGGTCTCGGAGGCGAGCACCGAGACGCCGCCGATGCCGTCGCCGCCGGTGCGGGCGCCGTACAGGATGACCTTGTTGCCGGCGCCGGAGGCCTGCGCGAGGTGGATGTCCTCGTGCTTCATGACGCCCACGCACAGCGCGTTGACCAGCGGGTTGCCCTGGTAGCAGGAGTCGAAGACGACCTCGCCGCCGATGTTCGGCAGGCCCAGGCAGTTGCCGTAGCCGCCGATGCCCGCGACGATCCCGGGCAGCACGCGCCGGGTGTCCGGGTGGTCGGCCGCACCGAAGCGCAGCGGGTCCATCACGGCGACCGGGCGGGCGCCCATCGCCAGGATGTCGCGCACGATGCCGCCGATGCCGGTGGCCGCGCCCTGGTAGGGCTCGATGTACGACGGGTGGTTGTGCGACTCGACCTTGAAGGTGACCGCGTACCCCTGGCCGACGTCGACGACGCCGGCGTTCTCGCCGATGCCGACGAGCATCGCGTCCGAATCCGGCTTCTTCTCGCCGAACTGCTTCAGGTGGACCTTGCTGCTCTTGTACGAACAGTGCTCCGACCACATGACCGAGTACATGGCGAGTTCGGCGCCGGTCGGGCGGCGGCCGAGGATCTCCCGGATGCGCGCGTACTCGTCCTCCTTGAGGCCGAGCTCGGCCCAGGGCTGGGCGGCGTCCGGGGTCTGCTCGGCGTTCTTGACGGTGTCGAGGCTCATCAGGCGTTCACCAGCTGCTTCAGGACGGAAGTGAAGAAGCCCAGGCCCTCGGTGGTCGGGCCGGTGAGCGGCTCCACGGCGTGCTCCGGGTGCGGCATCAGGCCGACGACATTGCCGGCGGCGTTGGTGATGCCGGCGATGTCGCGGTACGAACCGTTCGGGTTGACGTCCAGGTAACGGGCGACGACCCGGCCCTCCGCCTCCAGTTCGTCCAGCACCCGCTCCTCGGCGACGAAGCGGCCCTCGCCGTTCTTCAGCGGGACGACGATTTCCTGGCCGACCGAGTAATCCCGGGTCCAGGCGGTGCCGGCGTTCTCGATGCTCAGCTTCTGGTCGCGGCAGATGAAGTGCAGCGAGTCGTTCCGGGTGAGCGCCCCGGGCAGCAGGTGCGATTCGCAGAGCACCTGGAAGCCGTTGCAGATACCGAGCACCGGCATTCCGAGCTTCGCCTGCTCGATGACGGTCTCCATCACCGGCGAGAAGCGGGAGATCGCACCGCAGCGCAGATAGTCGCCGTAACTGAATCCGCCGGGCAGGACGACGGCGTCGACCTGGTGGAGATCCTTGTCACGGTGCCACAGGGCGACCGGCTCGGCGCCGGCGAGGCGGACCGCCCGCTGGGCGTCGCGGTCGTCGAGGGAGCCGGGGAAAGTGACGACGCCGACGCGGGTGGTCACTTGCCCTCCTCCTCGACCCGGACGGTGAAGTCCTCGATCACGGTGTTGGCGAGAAAGGTCTCGGCGGCTTCGCGGATACGGGCGAGCGCCGCGTCGTCGACCGGGCCCTCCACATCCAGCTCGAAACGCTTGCCCTGGCGGACGTCGGCGATCCCGGTGAATCCGAGGCGGGGCAGTGCACGCTGCACCGCCTGTCCCTGGGGGTCGAGGATCTCCGGCTTGAGCATGACGTCGACTACGACGCGTGCCACTGGCACTCCCGGTGGTGTCTTCGGTGAGGCGGGGGAACTCCAGACTACCGGTGGTTTCGGGCAGGATTGCTGGCCGGGGATAGCGACGCGCGTAGACCCGAGACCCTTACGCCACAAGGGATCCGGACCCCTCACCCACCGACCGGGCCGACCGGTTTCCGTGGATTCGGCACTCGGAACGGCCCCGCCCGGAGAACACCCGAATACGGCACTTGGGGACAGAACCGCCCGTCCCGCACATCGGTATCCAGGAGTCCCGCGAAGAGACGTGAATATCCGGAAAAGAATGCCGGACTCTTCGATTTCTGCCCCCTTCGGGTGCAGAATAGGGCCACCTGTCGCGGCAAGTGCTGCGTATCAGGCGAGCCACCCGGCGCGCCCGTACGCGCTTGCGCGAGTTGGTGCACATCAGGCCCCGGTACCCCCTCGGACCGGCGGCCGAATTGCCCGAGAGGATTGACACCCATGGCACAGCGTGTAGTTGTCACGCTCTCCGACGACCTGGACGGCGGCTCCGCCGCGGAAACCGTCCACTTCGGCGTCGACGGGAAGTCGTACGAGATCGACCTGTCCGTGGACAACGCGGAAAAGCTGCGGGAGGCCCTCGCTCCGTTCGTCGCCGCCGGCCGCCGCCAGAGCCGCACCGGAAAGTCCTTCCGCCGCACCGCCCTCACCCCGGACCCGGCCGCCGTCCGCGCCTGGGCCCTGTCCCGCGGGATGGAACTGCCGGCCCGCGGCCGCATCCCCAAGCACGTGTACGAGGCGTTCGCCGAGGCGAACTGAGCCTCGCGGGAGTCCGCTCCCCGGTCGCCCCGCCCGCCCTGACCGAAAGGGTGGGGCGACCACCCCGAACGATGCTGTAGAGTATTCCTCGTCGCCGCAACGGAGAGATCCGAAGAGGCGGCGGGTGCCCCACCAGGCACCATGCGGACGTGGCTCAGTTGGTAGAGCATCACCTTGCCAAGGTGAGGGTCGCGAGTTCGAATCTCGTCGTCCGCTCGCAGTGCGCGAGCACAGCACAACTCAATAGTTTGACCTGCGGACGTGGCTCAGTTGGTAGAGCATCACCTTGCCAAGGTGAGGGTCGCGAGTTCGAATCTCGTCGTCCGCTCAGATACGAAGGGCCCCCTCGTTTGAGGGGGCCCTTCGGCATTCCTCCCCGCACTCCTGGCACGGCGGTGCCCCGGGCGCCGGCGATATCGGCCATGACATTTGTCATCGCCGACCCGTGGATCCCCACCGCGATGTCATGACGGCCCGCACTGCCCGCGCGGCCCGGTCGGCGGAAGGCTTGGGGCATGGAGACGAGCCGGGCGCCCCGCCCCAGCGAAGACGTGATCGAGGTCACCGACCTGCACCGCCACTACGGCGGCGGCACCACCGGGTACCACGCCGTGCGCGGCGTCGACCTGACCGTCCGCCGCGGCGAGCTGTTCGCCCTGCTCGGCACCAACGGGGCCGGCAAGACCTCCACCATGGAGGTCATCGAGGGCCTGGCCGCGCCCACCGGCGGCACCGTCCGGGTGCTCGGCCTGGACCCCCACAAGGAGCGCGCCGCCGTCCGCCCGCGGATCGGCATCATGCTCCAGGAGGGCGGCTTCCCCGGCGAGCTCACCGCCGCCGAGACCGGCCGCGTCTGGGCCGGGATGACCAGCGGCGCCCGCCCGGTGCCGGAGGCGCTGGAGCTGGTCGGCCTCGGCCACCGGGCGAACGTCCGGGTCAAGCAGCTGTCCGGCGGCGAGAAGCGCCGGCTGGACCTCGCGATGGCCCTGCTCGGCCGCCCCGAGGTGCTCTTCCTGGACGAGCCCAGCACCGGTCTCGACCCCGAGGCGCGCGCCGCCGTCTGGCAGCTGGTCCGCGAGCTGCGCGCCCAGGGCACCACGGTGCTGCTCACCACCCACTACCTGGAGGAGGCCGAGGAGCTCGCCGACCGGCTGGCCATCATGCACGGCGGCCGGGTCGTCACCTCGGGCACCGTCGCCGAGGTGATCGCCGACCGGCCCGCCCGGATCGGCTTCGAGCTTCCCGAGTTCACCGGCGCCGCACTGCCCGTCCTGGCCGGGGCCGAACTCGCGCTCGACGGCCGCAAGGTCACCGTGCAGACCCGCACGCTCCAGGACACCCTCACCGACCTGCTCGGCTGGGCCCGCCACCACGGGATCGCGCTCGGCGCCCTGGACGCCCGCAGCGCCTCGCTGGAGGAGGCCTTCCTCGCGATCGCCTCCGAGGCCGCCCACCAGAACCCCCCGCAGGCGCCCGCCGCCGACCGCCCCGCCCGCCGCCGCCTGATCGGATCCGCCCGATGACCACCACCGTCGCCACCGCCGCCACCGGTCCGCAGAGCACCGCCGCCCGCCGGCTGCTCGCCCTCGGCCGGGCCGAGGCCACCCTGCTGCTGCGCAACCGCACGGCCCTTTTCACCGCCCTGGCGCTGCCGCTGTTCCTGGTCTTCACCCTGAAGGGCGTGCTCTCCCAGCAGGCCGAGTCCAACCCCGGACTGGACGTCGACTCGCTGCTGGTCTACGGCTCGGTCGGGATGATCCTGGCCTTCGTCGTGTACTACAACCTGACCGCCGCGTACGTCGGGCGGCGCGGCGAGCTGGTCCTCAAGCGGCTGCGCACCGGCGAGGCCCGGGACATCGAGATCCTGCTCGGCACCGCCGTCCCCTCGGTCGCGCTCGGTCTGATGATGGCCGCCCTGATCGGGATCGGCGGCAGCCTCGGCCTCCACCTGGCCGTGCCGGTCAACCCGGTGCTGATGCTGGTCGGCCTGCTGCTGGCGCTGGCCACCATGATCGCCCTGGCCGCGCTGTCCAGCGCCTTCACCAGGACCGTGGAGAGCGCGGGCATCACCACCCTGCCGATCATGCTGCTGATGCAGCTCGGCTCCGGGCTGTTCATCCCGCTGGAGGTCATGCCCAAGCAGCTGGCCGACATCTGCCGCCTGCTGCCGACCACCCCGGCCTTCCAGCTGATCCGCGTCGGCTGGTTCGGCACCGACGGCTCGGCCGCCGCGACCGGCTTCGCCGGCTCCTGGGGCGCCGCCGGCTCGCACCTGGTCACCGGGGCGATCTGGCTGGGCCTGGCGGTCTGGGGCGCGGTGCGCTACTTCCGCTGGGAACCGCGCCGCTGAGCATCCAGCAGTAATCCGAAGGAACGCCCCCGGTACGGCCTCTGATATGAAGGCAGCAAGCAGGATCGTGGTCGAACTGGGGGCGGAAGAATTGAGAATGCGGTCGCCGCATCGGCACTGGGCCGGCCTGAGCAAACCCCAGCGCACCGAGCTGTACCTGCGCTGGTCGCTCTACCTGATGGCGATGTTCGTCCTGCCCGGCGTCCTGCTCGGCGCCGGGAGCGCCGTCGGCCAGGCCGGGAACATCCCGGTGATCCGGATCTCCGTGCTGATCGGGCTCGCCACCACCCTGGTCCTGCTGCGGACCTACCGCGTCGCGATGGACCACTACCTCGGCCGCCCCACCGACCCCCGGCTCTGGCTCGCCCTCTCGGTCGGCCTCGCGGTGGCGGGCTCCTGGACCGTCCTGCTGTTCGGCCCCGCCGACGGCGGACCGGATAGCCCGGGCGGCCTCCCCTTCACCCTGTTCGTCACCAGCACCCTGCTGCTGTTCACCCACGGCCCGGTGTGCGTGGCGCTGACTCCCCGCCGGGCCGCCGTCGTCGGGCTGGGCATGCTGCTGGCCGTCTTCCCGGCCGCGGTACTCGCCGGGATCGACCCCGCCGGCACCGCCGGCTACCTGACCGGCCTGACCGTCGGGATGGCCCTCCTCGGCCCCAGCTGCCGCAGCTTCGCCTGGCTCACCTCGATCGTCTGGGAGCTGGACGCCGCCCGCGAGGCCCAGTCCCGGCTGGCCGTGGCCGAGGAGCGGCTGCGCTTCTCCCGCGACCTCCACGACGTGATGGGCCGCAACCTCACCACCATCGCGCTGAAGAGCGAGCTCGCCGTCCAGCTCGCCCGCCGGGGGCGCGAGGAGGCCGCCGACCAGATGGCCGAGGTGCAGAAGATCGCCCAGGAGTCGCAGCGCGAGGTCCGGGACGTCATCCGCGGCTACCGCACCGCCGACCTGCACGCCGAGGCGATCGGCGCCCGGGCGGTGCTGCGCTCGGCCGACGTCTCCTGCGAGATCGACCTCGGCGAGCACGCCGACCGGCTGCCGGGCCCGGTCCAGTCGGTGTTCGGCTGGGTGATCCGCGAGGCCACCACCAACGTGCTGCGGCACAGCGAGGCCGGCCGCTGCCTGATCCGGCTGCGGACCGAGGACGGTCGGGCCGTACTGGAGCTGGAGAATGACGGGGTGCCCGACATCCCGTTCCCCTCCCAGGGCAGCGGCACCGGGCTGCGCGGACTGCGCGAGCGGCTCGCCGCCCACGACGGCGAACTGACCGTGTCGACCGCCGAGGCGGGCGTCTTCCGGATGCTCGCCACCGTCCCGCTCCCCCGCTGAGGAAGAAAGACCGCCCGATGACCGAGAACGCCGCGCCCGTCCGCGTCCTGCTCGCCGACGACGAGCACCTGATCCGGGGCGCGCTGGCCGCGCTGCTCTCGCTGGAGGACGACATCGAGGTGGTCGCCCAGGCCGGCTCCGGCACCGAGGCGCTGGCGATGGCGCTGGCCCACCGCCCGGACGTCGCGGTGCTGGACCTCCAGATGCCGGGCAAGGACGGCATCGAGGTGGCCGCCCAGCTGCGGCTGGCGCTGCCGGACTGCCGCTGCATGATCGTCACCGGCCACGGCCGCCCCGGCTACCTGAAGCGGGCGCTGGAGGTCGGGGTGCGCGGCTTCCTGCCGAAGACCGTCTCGGCGGCGGACCTGGCCGGCATCATCCGCACCGTGCGTTCCGGCGGCCGGTACGTGGACCCCGAGCTGGCGGCGGACGCGATCAGCGCCGGCGAGACCCCGCTGACCCCGCGCGAGACGGACGTCCTGGAGCTGGCCGCCGACGGCACCCCGATCGCCGAGATCGCCGAACGGGCCTCGCTCTCCCAGGGCACCGTGCGCAACTACCTGTCCTCGGCGGCCACCAAGCTGGGCGCGGAGAACCGCCACGCGGCGGTGCGGATCGCCCGCGAGCACGGCTGGATCTGAGGCCGTGCCCGCGGGCGGTCGAGCGGGTCAGGCCCAAGTGGTCCCGGTCAGCCGCTCGTACACGTCGATGTACTTGGCGCGGGTCAGCTCGACGACCTCGGCCGGCAGCGCCGGCGGCGGCTGCTCGCTGTAGCGGTCCCAGCCGGAGTCCGGGGAGACCAGCCAGTCGCGGATCAGCTGCTTGTCGAAGGAGGACTGCGAGCGGCCCGCCTCGTACCCGTCGGCCGGCCAGTAGCGGGAGGAGTCCGGGGTGAGCACCTCGTCGCCGATCACCAGCTCGCCGTCCAGCAGGCCGAACTCGAACTTGGTGTCGGCCAGGATGATGCCGCGCTCGCGGGCGATGTCCCGGGCCCGGGCGTAGACGTCCAGGGTGGTGCGGCGCAACTGCGCGGCGAGTTCGGCGCCGATCCGGCGGGCGGTCTCCTCGTAGGAGACGTTCTCGTCGTGCTCGCCGACCTCGGCCTTGAGCGCGGGGGTGTAGATCGGGGCGGGCAGCTCGGAGCTGTTCTCCAGGCCCTCCGGCAGCGCGATGCCGCAGACCGTGCGGCTCTCCTGGTACTCGGCCAGGCCGGAGCCGGCCAGGTAGCCGCGGGCGACCGCCTCGACCGGGATCATCTCCAGGCTGCGGCAGACCAGCGTGCGGCCCTTCCAGTCGGCCGGGGCGCCGGCCGGGACCTCGGTGGAGATCACGTGGTTGGGAACGATGTCGGCGATCCGCTCGAACCACCACAGCGACAGCTGGGTGAGGATGCGGCCCTTGTCCGGGATCTCGTTCGGCAGCACCCAGTCGTGGGCGGACGTCCGGTCGCTGGCCACCATGACCAGCTCGCCCGAACCGGTGCGGTAGAGGTCGCGCACCTTGCCGGTGTGCAGGTGGACCAGGCCGGGTACCTGGACCGGCTCGGGCTTGGTGACAAATCCGCTCAAGGTGTTCAGTCCTCAGGGGTCGTTCACGGGCGGGGGCACCGCGAAAGGGGAGGTCACTGCCCCCGCAGTCTTTCACGCCCGCCGGAACGCCGGTCCTCCGGCCACCGAGCGCCGGTTCCCGGCCACCGTGGTCAGTGCGGCTGGTTCTTGCAGAGCCGGTCCAGCAGGTTGGCGGTGGCCCGCTGGATGCGCTCGTCGGTCAGCCCCGGGCGCCCCAGCGCGGGCGACCAGGCGAAGGTGCCGGCCGCGAAGACGTACGCGCCGCTGGGCGCGCGGTACAGCGAGGTCTCCTGGTAGCGGGTGCGGCCGGCCGGGTCCTGGTACGGCGAGTGCGCCAGCAGCACCCGCTCGACGTGCTCGGGCAGCGCCACCTTGGGGTAGTAGCGGTCGGCCTCGCCGGCGACCAGCCCGGGCAGCTCGTCGCCCTCCTGGAGGCCGGTGCCGTCCCAGAGCCAGTGCGCGGTGTGCCGGGCGACCAGCGGGACGGGCGCGGCGACCCGCCCCGAGTACTGCACCCCGAGCAGGTGCTGCTCGGGCTCCCCGGCGTCCCGCCACAGCGCGCTGGCCGCGCCGGGCGCCCCGGCGGCCGGGCTGCCGGCGCCGACCTTCTGCCGCTTGCGGCAGTTGAGCAGCCGGTTGGGCTCGCCGGAGGCGGCGGCGGTCAGCTCGACCCGCCAGTACATGGTGTTGGCGGAGAGGAACACCAGCGAGGTGCCGCCGTCCCTGGCCCGCTCGGCGGCCCGGCGCATCGGCTCGGACCAGTACTCGTCGTGGCCGGGGAAGACCAGCGCCCGGTGCCGGGACGGGTCCACCAGGCCGGCGTGCAGGTCGGTGGCGGTGGCGTAGGAGAGGTCGTAGCCGAAGCGCTCGGCCCAGCGGATGAAGTCGTACGCGTGGCCGACGTGCAGCGGCAGTCCGGCGGTGGCGTGCGGGCGGTCGAAGGAGACGGTGACGGCCGCCTCCGGCTCGCCGACCAGGCCGCCCCGGCCGTCCCAGGCGTGGTAGAGGCTGGCGCCGGTCCGGCCGTCCTCGGGGAACAGGTTGTACGCCTGCCAGGTCACGTCCGGGAGCACCAGGAGCAGTTCGGCGGTGCGCGCCCGGTCCTCGAAGTCCCGGACGGTGAAGGGGATGTGGCTGCGGTGCAGCATGTCCGCGGTGGTCAGCACGGCGACGTAGGCGCCGGGCTTCCAGTGCGCCGGGATCTGTTGCCGCCAGGAGTGCCACCAGTGGTGGCAGGAGACCGTCCGGTCGACCACCAGCGGGGCGGGCTGGGCGAGGCCGGCGATCGACGGGCTGGCGGTCATGTGGCGGGCGCCGTCACCGCCGTAGTGGCCGATCCGGAAGATGTTCACGGTGAACTCGCGGGGCGGGTTGACGGTGACCCGGAAGTCCACCGAGCCGCCGGGGCGGACCACCCCGGCCGAGGCGAAGCCCTTGATCTGCTGGTCCACGTCGTTGGCGCCCTGCGGGGTTCCGACGGACGGCTTCCTGCGGACTCCGGCCGTCAGCGACTGCTGGCCCGGCGCGCCCACCGAGACGTACCAGGGCACGGCGCCCTCCGCCCCGGCCAGGTACTGGTCCGGGCTGCGCAGCCAGGGCAGCGGGCCCTGGCCGAAGGGGTCGGAGACGCTGTAGGCGTGCGTCCCCGACTCCCAGCGGCGGTTGAGTTCGGTCCCCACGCGCCCCTCCCAGGTGCACTTCCGCCCGGTTGGCACGTGCCCCCCGGATGTGCGTGCGGTCTAATACACCACAGACTGCTGGCGCAGCGTCACCCTCCGGTAGCGATTGGTGCGGGGAATCTCGCGCGCCTCCCGGGAGGGGCCTCCGGCCTGCGAAAACGCCCGGCGGCCGGCCCTTTTGGGGGCGCGTGCGGCGGTGCCGAGCGCCCTCCTGTGACGCCCGGGACGTCAGAGGCGCACGGGTTTCTCAAGACGGACGTCGGCGGCGTCCAGCCAGGCGCGCAGCGGACCGTCCTGGCCCTGCTCGACGGCCTGGGCGACCGGACCGGCCAGGTCGGTGCGGCGCACCCCGCCGAGCAGCAGCACCGGGCCGTCCAGCCAGTCCAGGCCGGGGGCGCCGCCGGCGGTGTCCACGGCGGCGCAGCAGACCATCGCGGTGACGTGGTCGACCAGCAGGTCGCGGCCGCTGCGGTCGGGTTCGAGCAGCGGGGCCGGGGCGGTGGTGCGGGCCAGCTGGGCGGCGAGCGCGGCGGCCAGCAGCTCTCCGTCGCCCTCGGCGAGCCGGCCCAGCAGCCGGGTGAGGGTCGGGGCGCCGGGGCGGGACTGCGGGGCGAGCCGGTCCAGGGCGGTCTGCAGGGTGGCGGCGCCCGCCCGCCAGCCGGCGTCCACCACCTCGGCCGGGTAGTCGGCCCACTCCAGCTCGCGCCAGGCGCCGGCCGCCGGGCGGCCGAAGAACAGGTCGGCGGCGAGCCGGGAGACCGCCCGGTCGACGGTGCCGGGCTCCTCCAGCAGGTCGCAGGCGGGGCGGTCGCCGAGCCGGCTGCCGTAGCCGTCGGCCAGCCGGTCGCGCCGGGACAGCTCGGTGAGCGCGGCGACCACGCCGGCGTTGAGGTGGGCCGGGTGGCGGCCGAGCCGCCAGGCGGGCAGCGCGACCCGGGTGAGCAGCCGGTCCCAGCCCGCGTAGGCCAGGCCGACCTGCTCCTGGGCTGCGATCCGCAGTCCGTAGTCGACCGTCCTGGCCTGCTCGGAGGCCCAGCTCGCGACCGAACGCTCCAGCTCGGCGGAGTGGCCCCGGCAGGCGCCGAGCAGGCGGCGCACGACCCTGCGGACGATCCGGTCGGCGAGCGCGGCCGGACCGCGCCGGGGCGGCCGGGGCGGGGCGGCCAGGGTGGCGCCGCCGAGACCGGGGGCCGCGCCGGCGCCGGAGTCCAGACAGGCGTCCAGGCTGCGCAGGAAGCGCCGGGCGGCGGCGATCTCCGGGTCGGCGGAGGCGGCGGTGCCGGCCACCACGGGGGCGAGCAGGGCGCGCAGTTCACCGGCCCGCATCCACCACAGGAAGGGCGAGCCGATCACCAGGACGGGGGCGGGCGCCCCCGGGTCCCGCCGCGACGGAGCCGTCCGCCGGCTCGGCGGGACGTCCTCCAGCCAGCTGTCGCAGTCCGGGGTGAGGGCCACGGCGGAGGGCGCGGGCACCTCCAGCCGGTCCGCCAGCTCGCCGATCAGCCGGTACAGCTCGGGGGCCTCGGCGCGCTCCAGCGGGACGGCCGGGGTGCGCGGCGGGACGGTCCGGTGCAGGGCCCGGGCGGTCAGCCCGGCCACCGCCAGGGTCAGCGCGGCGACCGCGCAGACCGCCCAGCGGGCGGCGTCCCAGCCCGCGGCGTCGGCGGCCCCGGGCGCACCGATCCGGCCGGTGAACCGGCCGGCGAGCAGGACCACCGCCACGGCGGCGGGCAGGGCGGCGGCGGCCCGGGCGAGGCCTCGGATCCGCAGCACCACCTGGGCGTGAGCGCGCGCGATGTCGATTGCGGCCATACGGTGCGGCACCCCCTTCGGAGCCCTCGGGCGCCCGGCTTCGGGCCCTGAGCCGACTCGAAACGATCAGTTCCGACCGGGAAGCGGAGGCGTCCGATCCCGGTAGTGCATGCTGCGTGGCGCTACTGACATTTTCGACGCCCCGGTCCGGGTGGGCGTTCCGGATCACCCCGGATTCCACTCGTCCCGGTGACACCGCCCGGTTGTTCCGGTGACGCCGCCCGGGTGTTCCGGTGACACCGCCCGGACGCCGGCGACCGGTCCGGTGCGAAGCACCCCGACGACCGACCGGCCGGACGCCGTCCAGCATCCCCCCGTGGGAGCACCGCTACCCGGCGGCGACCCCGGCGCACGGGCCCCGCGCACCGCGATCCAGCGCACCATAAGGCCGCGCGGCCGGTTGCGTCAGCCGGATGCGGGTGCTGTCACCCGATGGGCTGGAATCCGTCGGCCGAACGGTGCGTCGGCCCCCGCAACCGCTCCAGCCCCGAAACGCCGGGAACGCTGCGCCCATGGGGTTGACCGGTGGGCTCGGATGTTCGAATCCCGCTCGCCCCTGCTGGTACGGGCGGCTGCGGGCCCCCGCCCGCACCGCGGTGGCACGCACCGCGGCCCCCGCGCGAACGGTTCGCACGGGGGCCGCGGGCAGAGCGGGCGGGGGGCTCAGGCGGTGGCCGCCTTCAGCGCGATGTCGGTGCGGTGCTGGCCGCCCTTGAGGGAGATCCGGTCCACCGCGGCGTACGCGCGGTCGCGCGCCTCGGCCAGGTCGGTGCCGGTCGCGGTGACCGACAGGACGCGGCCGCCGGCGCTCAGCACCCGGCCGTCCTCGTCCGCCTTCGTCCCGGCGTGCAGCACGAACGCGGTGCCGTCCGCCTCCGCCTCGGCCAGGCCCTCGATCGGGTCGCCGGTGCGCGGGGCGTCCGGGTAGCCCTCGGAGGCGACGACCACGGTGACGGCCGCGCCCTCGTCCCAGCGCAGCGGCTCCAGCTGGTCCAGGCTTCCGGTGGCGGAGGCGAGCAGCACGCCCGCCAGCGGGGTGCGCAGCCGGGCCAGCACGACCTGGGTCTCCGGGTCGCCGAAGCGGGCGTTGAACTCGATCACCCGGGTGCCGCGCGAGGTGAGCGCCAGGCCCGCGTACAGCAGGCCGGAGAACTCGGTGCCGCGGCGGCGCAGCTCGTCCACGGTCGGCTGGAGGACGGTCTCCATGACCTCCTCGACCAGCCCGGCGGGCGCCCACGGCAGCGGGGAGTAGGCGCCCATGCCGCCGGTGTTCGGGCCCTCGTCGCCGTCCAGCGCGCGCTTGAAGTCCTGGGCGGGCTGGAGCGGGACGACGGTGGTGCCGTCGGTGATCGCGAACAGCGAGACCTCGGGGCCGTCCAGGTACTCCTCGATGACCACGCGCTCGCAGCCGGCGGCGTGCGCCAGCGCGGCCTCGCGGTCGGAGGTGACCACGACGCCCTTGCCGGCGGCCAGGCCGTCGTCCTTGACCACGTACGGGGCGCCGAAGGCGTCCAGCGCCTCGGCGGCCTCGGCCGCGGTGGTGCAGACGTAGGACCGGGCGGTGGGGACGCCGGCCGCGGCCATCACATCCTTGGCGAAGGCCTTCGAGCCCTCCAGTTCGGCGGCCGCGGCGGACGGGCCGAACACCGGGACGCCGGCCGCGCGCACGGCGTCCGCGACGCCGGCCACCAGCGGGGCCTCCGGGCCGACCACCACCAGGGCGGCACCGAGCCGGCCGGCCAGCGCGGCGACCTGCGCGCCGTCCAGCTGGTCGACCGGGTGGACCGTCGCGACCTGCGCGATCCCGGCGTTGCCCGGGGCACAGTGCAGTTCGGTCACTGCGGGATCTTGGGACAGGGAGCGGCACAGGGCGTGTTCGCGGGCGCCGCCGCCGATGACGAGGACCTTCACGCCTGGCAGCGTAGTCGGTGGCCTGTTCCGGCCGCTCTCCGGTCCCGTCGGATCCTCCAGCGGAGGAGCTCCGTACGCCGACGATGTCGGAGGATCCTCCAAGCCCGACGGGGCCGGTTCGGCGGTGGGTGGTCGGGTCACGACGTCGGGTCACCGACCCCTCGCTCGGACGGGTGAAATCTCGCCGCCTCCCGCAACCCGCCCACCTCGGGTTCCGTTGGCCGAAACCGGTAACGATCAGCGGAGAAGCGCCCCCACGGTCAGCCATTTGGCGGTAAGAAGTGCTGTTGGAGAACCACCGGCGGACACCACGTCAGCCGTTGCGCCGACAGAGCCAGCAGTCCGCCCGCCACAGGGAGCCCCACAGGTGAGCCAGCCGGAAATGCAGCCCGAGGAGAGTGCCTGGGGCAAGGAGATCGGTGAGGAGGACCCGCCCGCCGCCGCCGTCGTCCGACGGGCCTCCACCCGCCAGCGGGCCGATCTGAGCACCCGCCAGTTCCCGCTGGGGGACTGGGGCGAGCCCGCCGAACGGCTGGAGGAGCTCTACCGCTGGTCCGAGGAGCGGGCGGTCGAGGCGATCGAGTGGTACCGCCGGGACCGCGTCTGGAAGCGCCGCTGGGCCCGCGTGCTGCGGTTCGGCGCGGCCGGCTTCGCGGTGGGCGGGGTGACCGCCCCGCTGGTCGACCTGGCCGGCGCCTTCGCGCACGGCACCGGCTGGGGCTACGTCGGCTTCGCGCTCTCCGCCGCCTGCCTGGCCACCGACCGGGTCTTCGGCCTCACCTCCGGCTGGATGCGGGACGTCTCCACCGGCCAGGCCCTGCAACGCCGCCTGGAGGCCTTCCAGTTCGACTGGGCGTCGGAGTGCGTGCGCGAGGTGCTCGGCCCGACCGAGGGCACCGCGGGCGAGGCCGCCGAGCGCTGCCTGGGCGTGCTGCGCCGGTTCTGCGAGGACGTCTCGGACATGGTCCGCTCCGAGACCTCGGAGTGGATGCTGGAGTTCCGCGCCTCGATGACCCAGCTGCCCACCCAGTCCGGCGGGGCCTGGGGCGGGCGCAGCGAGCCCGGGGTGGGCGCCCAGGTGCGGGTGCTGCCGCCGCCGGGCACCCGGCCGACCATGCCGCGCCAGCGGCCGCCGGAGGGGCCGCTGCGCTAAGGCGTGTATGCCCAGAGCCCGTCCGCCCGGGGTCAGGCGAAGACGATCATCGAGCCCTGGGTGACGCTCCTGGTCGCCGCCGCGTACAGGCCCGACCAGGCGTGCCGCTCCCGGGCGAAGGGGTGGACGTCGTCGATCGGCGGCCCGAACGGCTGCTCCAGGCCGGTCGGGCCGAGCGGCCGGGTCGGGTCCGGCGGGTTGAGCGGGTCGATGCCCAGCGCCGGTGCGACGGCCTGGAGTTCGCGCAGCAGCCCGTGGCTGGAGCCGAGCGGGCCGCCGGCGGCGAGCAGCGTGTCGTCCACCAGCGGCACCGCGAACTCGACCGGCACGTACGCGCCGGCGTGGTCGAAGTGCCAGACCAGGTGCGACTGTTCGGCACTGCTCTCGAACATCTCCAGCAACTGCTCGTAGTCGCCACCGAGCGCGTCGACCGGGGTGATGTCCAGGCCGGTGAGGCCCAACAGGTAGGCGCGGCGCAGGAAGTGCAGCGAGTCGTAGTCGAAGGCGGCTATCGGCTCGACCGCGCCGCTGATGCCCGGGACGAACCGGTAGACCGGCACCTCGGGCAGCCCGCGCGAGGCCAGCACCGAGTTGTAGAGCGCGAGGTCGTCCCGGAAGGGGTTGTCGGGGCTGTGGCTCAGCGCGTCCACCAGCGGGACGAGCCAGAGGTCGCAGGCCATGGCCGGCAGTTCCTCTCCGGAGGCGGGGATCGCCCGCGCGGGCGGGGCGACGACGGGGGTCGGGTCGGCACCCGGACGGCCTTTCAGGAGGCGCCCGGTCCGATGACCGCCCACCCTACCGGCCCGGCGCGGCGTGCGGGTCGGGCCGTCCCCGAGGGCCCTCCGGGGGCGGTTCGGACAGCCGTCGGCCGAACCGGCCGTACGGCACCGTGCGCGGCTGCGGCACCAGCCCGAGGCCCAGTCCCAGCTCACGGCCGAGTTCCCGGCCCACCTCGGCGCTGCGGGTCCGCCCGGTGCGGGCCGCACCGGGCCCGGCACCGGCCTCGGCACCGGCCTCGGGCTCGTCGCCCGGCTCCGGCGGGGCCGCCGGCGCGGGCGGCGGTTCGACCGGCACCGGCGCCGGCTCCTCCCCGACGAACTCGGTGAGCAGGTCCAGCACGGTCACCGACTCCAGCGGCTGCCCGGCCAGCCCGGCCAGCAGCCGGACGGTGTACAGGTTGTACTCGCAGATGATCCGGTGCGCGCCGAGCGCATCGCGGGCCTCGATCGCCGCGACCAGGTCCGGGTGGCGCTCCCAGCAGATCCCGCCCAGCGCGGGCAGCTCCCGCAGGTAGGGCGCGGCGAACATCCAGGACTGCACCCGCAGCCAGTCCAGGTAGTCGGCGATCCGGCGGTTGCCGAGCAGCGCGCCGACCTCCTGCCAGAACCGGCGGTCGCAGCCCACCATGACGTCCAGGTTCCCGGCCCGGGCCGCCCGCACCGCCGCGTCGGCCCGCCGGTGCAGCGAGGGCAGCCGGCCGAGGTCGGGCAGTGCCCGGCGGGTGGCGTACTGGCGGTGGAAGCTGTCGGTGATCAGCACCCGGGACTCGAAGATCTCCAGGAAGTCGTCCCACCCCAGCTCGGGCACGGTGAAGCCGCGGTGGTGCTCGGCCCGCAGCAGGCCCTGCGCGCCGAGGTCGACCAGGGCCTCGCGGGCCGGGGTCGCGGAGACGCCGTACAGCTCGGCGATCTCCTTGACGGTGAAGTTGCGGCCGGCCGCGAGCCGGCCGGCCATCATCTCCTCGCGCAGCGCGCCGGCGATCTGCTCGCGCAGGCTGTTGCGGTGGATGACGGGGCGGGGGGTGTCGCCTGCGCCGTTGTCAGGCATGGGGCGACCTCCTCGGGCGGCCTACCGTGCCGGCCCTCGTCCGGGCCGGCGGGGAACACGACGAGTGCTCATCTTCTCAAACCCGACCGACCCAGGTACGAACCAACCCTCCGGAACGCCGTCCCCGGCGCCCCGCCCACCCCCGCTCAGCGCTGGACCGGCGCCGGAATCCCCAGCAGGCGGTCCCGCAGCACCGGGAACTCCGCGCGCGCCTTCGCCACCTCGGCCGGATCGAACTCGACCGTCAGGACCTCCTCGCCCGCCCCCGCCTCGGCCAGCACCCGGCCCCACGGGTCCACCACGATGCTGTGCCCGGCCTGCTCGACCCCGGCGTGCGTCCCGGCGGTGTTGCAGGCCAGCACGAAGGCCTGCTCCTCCACCGCCCGGGCCCGGGCCAGCAGCGTCCAGTGCTCGCGCCGCCGGGCGGGCCAGGCCGCCGGCACCACCAGCAGCTGCGCCCCGGCGTCCAGCAGCGCCCGGAACAGCTCCGGGAAGCGCAGGTCGTAGCAGGTGGCCAGGCCCAGCGTGGCGAAGTCGGTGGGCGCGGTGACGATCTCCTGCCCGGCGCCCATCACCACCGCCTCGCCGCTGTCGAAGCCGAAGCGGTGGATCTTGCGGTACGTGTGCACCAGCTCGCCGTCCGGGGAGAACAGCAGCGAGGTGTTGTAGATCGGCCCGTCCGGATCGCGTTCGACGACCGAACCGGCGTGCAGCCAGACCCCGGCGGCCCGCGCGGCGGCCGACATCGCGTCCGAGGTGGGCCCGTCCAGCGTCTCCGCACCGTCCGACCAGAGGTCGTAGGCGAAGCCGCCGAGCGGCCACAGCTCCGGGAGCACCACCAGGTCGGCGCCCTGCTGTGCCCGTACCAGGGCCGCCGCCCGAGCCCTCCGCTCGGCGGGCGGCTCCTCGTCGGAGACCGCGAGTTGGATCAATGAAGCGCGCACAGTACCACCGTCCACGGCAAGAGACCTACGATCGTCACCCGAAAGCGCTGCCCAGCTGTCTCCCGGCAGCGTAACGTGCGGTTAGCGTGCGCGCCCGGAAAGCCGGACCATCCCGGTCGGCCGTGACGGCGGGGCGCAGGCGGCAAGGAAGCTGACGGAGGGCCGGAGATTCCCGTGACGGACAACCAGACCGTGCAGGCTTACACCGAGGCGTGGACCCAGACCATCGAGTCCATATCGGAGCTGGTCGCCCCCCTTCCCGAGGGCTCCTGGAACCGGGCCACCGAGTGCCCCGGCTGGTCCGTCCGCGACGTCGTCTCGCACGTGATCGCGGTCGAGTCCGACCTGCTCGGCGACCCGCGCCCGATCCACTCGCTGCCGCGTGACCTCCGTCACGTCACCACCGAGTTCGCCCGCTACGTCGAGCTGCCGGTCGACAAGCGCCGCTGCCACACCGCGCTGGAGATGACCGGCGAGCTGGAGTACACGATCATCCGCCGCTCCCGGGCGCTGCGGAACGCCAAGCAGACGCCCGAGGAGCCGGTGCGCTGGCCGGCCGGGCCGCTGGCCAGGGACGTCCCGTACCACGAGCTGCTGCGGATGCGGGCCTTCGACGTCTGGGTGCACGAGCAGGACCTGCGCCGGGCCCTGGAGACCCCGGGCAACCTGGACGCCCCGGCCGCGCTGATCACCCGGGACCTGCTGCTGGAGCTGCTGCCCAAGGCCGTCGCCAACAAGGCCGGGGCCCCGGCCGGGACGGCCCTGGTGCTGGACGTCACCGGCCCGGTGGAGTTCCTGCGCACCGTCCGGGTGGACGCCACCGGCCACTGCACCGTGGACGAGTCGATCAGCCTGGCCCCCGACGTCCAGCTCACCATGGACTGGGAGACCTACCTGCGGCTCGCCTGCGGCCGCGGCCGGCCCGGCCCGGTCTCCGTCGAGGGCGACCGGGAGCTGGCCGAGCGGGTGCTGGCCAACTTCTCGGTCACCATCTGAGGCCCGGGGCCGCCCGGTCCGTCGCCCGGGGCCCGTCCGGCCCCGGGCTCAGCCCGCCTGCGCCGCGACCTTCCGGCGCAGCCGCAGGATCATCGCCGTGCCCACCGCCAGCGGGACGTACTGCCAGCAGAACGCCCAGCGGAAGGCGGTGGCCGAGTACGACCCGGCGCCCTCCGGGGAGAGCGCGTCCAGCAGCACGCCGATGCCGAACAGGGTGATCATCGTGCCGATGAAGCCGCCCATGTTGACGATCCCCGAGGCGGTGCCGAGCCGCTCCGCGGGGTTGCGGGAGCGCGCGTAGTCCAGGCCGACCAGCGAGGCCGGGCCGTTGCTGCCCATCACCAGGATGATCCCGACCAGCAGCCAGACCGGCGGGTGGCCGCCGGGCCAGGCCAGCACCAGCGCCCAGCCGAGCGCGGTGGTCGCGACGACGGTCAGCACGATCGGCATCCGGGCCCGCGCCGAGACGGAGAGCAGCCGGCCGAAGACGAAGCCGAAGGTCATGTTGCTGAGCACCAGCAGGGTCAGCAGCCCGCCGGCCCCGGCCCGGGACATCCCCTGGGCCTGCACCAGGTAGGGCAGGCCCCAGAGCAGGCCGAAGGCGTTGCCGGGGAACTGGGTGGTGAAGTGGATCCAGAGCCCGAGCCGGGTGCCCGGTTCCCGCCAGCAGGCGAGGACCTGCCGGCCGACCTTCGGCCGCGCCGCGGCCGCCCCGGGCCGGACGACGGCCTCCTGGTGGGGCGCGTCCCGCAGGAGGAACGCGACCGGCGCGAACACCACCGCGCCCAGCAGCGCGATCGCGGTGAAGGTGGGCGTCCAGCCCTCGCTGTGCAGCGCCCTGGCGAGCACCACGGTGGTGACCAGGTTGCCGCCCATCCCGGCCAGGCCGGTCAGCTGGGCCACGAACGGGTTCCGGGCCGCCGGGAACCACCGGGCGGCGATCCGCAGCACGCTGATGAAGGTCATCGCGTCGCCGCAGCCGAGCACCGCGCGGGAGGCCAGCGCGGGGCCGAAGTCGGAGCTGAACGCGAAGGCCAGCTGACCGGCGCTCAGCAGTACGACGCCGGACAGCAGCACCCGGCGCGGCCCGTACCGGTCGACCAGCAGGCCGACCGGGATCTGCATGGCCGCGTAGACCAGCACCTGGAGGATCGAGAAGGTGGAGAGCGCCGAGGCGCCGATGCCGAAGCGGTCGGCGGCGTCCAGTCCGGCCACCCCGAGGCTGGTGCGGTGGATGACGGCCAGGATGTAGACACTGACCCCGATGGACCAGGCGAGCCAGGCCGCCCGGCCGCCGGGCGGCGCGGACGCGAGCACGGACGCCGGCGCGGAAACGGGCGCGGGTACGGGCGCGGCCGGGGGGTCGGCGATGAGCCGGGGAGCGGGGACGGACGGGGACGGGGCTGGGCGAGCGGGCTCCACGGTCATAGTCCGACCAGATTAGTCATCCCATGATGGGACGCTCTGACCCGGGGGCGCGCGACCGGCCCCAGCCGGCAATCGGTCAGCCGGTCAGCCGGTCAGCGTCCAGGACACCGAGCGGGTCATGGAGCGCTCCCGGAAGGCCTCGTCCCGCACCCAGTCGGTGGTGTCCCGGACGGTCGCCGTCACGGTGGCCGTCCGGCCCGGGGCCAGCTCCAGCCGGGCGGTGTCCAGCCAGGAGCCGTCGGCGGACTGCGGGGCCACCGGGACGCCGTCCACCTTCCATTCCACCTTCAGCTGCCGCGGGCCGGTCAGCGGCAGCGGCCGGACGTCGAGCCGGGGCCGCCCGGACACCTCGCCGGGAGCCGGCACCGGGGCGTCGGTCGGCCGGACCCTGCGGTACAGCTCCTCGATGATCGCCTCGCGCGAGGGGAGGTTGTACGCGCTGCCCAGGGTGCGCATCACCGAGTCCGGGGTGGGCCGGTAGAGGCCGTTGGCGCTGCGGTACGCCCCGATCACGCCGGCCCCGTCCGGGGACTCGGCGCCCAGCCAGCGCCACCACTTGGTCTGCTTCCTGCGCATGTCGTCGGCGTTGAGGGTGGCGAGGTTCGGGTAGTCGGCGTCGTCCGGGGCGCTGTCGTACTCGTCTCCGAGATCCCCCACGGTGTGCCCGATCTCGTGCTGGATGATCCGCCCGGCGTCCGGGCTGCCGCCCGCCAGGGTGGTCACCCCGGTGCCGCCGGCGCCGCCGTACTCGGTGGAGTTGGCCAGCGCTATCAGGTACTGCGGCCCCGCGCCGTTGCCCGCGTAGCGGGCGGTGGCGGACTCGTCGGCGCAGAGCAGCCGGGCGGTGCCCTCGCACCAGAAGTGCATGCCGAGCGGGGTGGCGGTCCTGCGGCCGCGGCTCTCGGACTCGGCGATCCCGGAGACCGGGGAGACCACCTCGACCCGCCTGATGTTGAAGAAGCCCTGGTAGGTGCGGAAGGGCTCGATGTCCATCAGCGCGTGCCAGGCCTTGTCGGCCTGCTGCCGGAAGAGCTCCTGCTCGTCGGCCGTGTAGCCGTCGCCGATCAGCACCAGGGTGATCCGGTTGGCCGGGTCCCCGGTGCGGCGTATGTCGACCGTCGGGGCGGCCGCGGATATCCGCTGGTCGGCCTGGAGGGCCGTGTGCGGCGGCACCGCGCGGTCGGCCGGGGCACCCGGACCGATCACGCCGAACGGCGGGGGGCCGGTCAGTTCCAGGGCGGCCGGGAGGGCGGCGGCGGACACCAGCACGAGTGCGGCCAGACTCCGGACGAGACGGCCAGGGTTGCCAGGCGGCATACGGGTGCGTCCTCCGGGAGCCGGTCGCCCGGTGTCGCCCGGGTGATGGAGCGGAGACGTACCCGGGCGGCCGGGACTCCCCTATCCGGCCGCGAAAAAGTCACCGACCTGGCCGAACGATCCGCACATTTCGGATCATCCAGGTCATACCAACCATTCCTCGGGCCGTCCTCGGGACCCGCCGGAGAAGCCCGAAAAAATTTCGGAACCCGTCTGCAACCCCCCGCGGGGATGCGCGTCTATACGGATGAAGGCACGGAGAGCGAGACCGGCGGAGCCGGGGGGCGCTTCCGCTCACGAGGAGCGGAGCCGGTCGTCTTCACCCATTCACACCATCAGCACGTCGACCCTGGGGACTCACGTCATGCGCATGCCCGTTATCACCCGTTTTGCGAAGAACGACCGCGCGCTCTCCGGCCGCCGCCGCATCGCCACCGTCGCCGCCACCGTCGTCCTCGCCGGCGGCGTCCAGTTCCTCGCCACCGACACCGCCTGGGCCTGCGGCGACCACCGGCTCGGCGGCGCGTACGAGGCCCCGACCAACGTGCCCGGGCTCTCCCCCGACACCGCCATCACCTCGGCCAAGTCCTCGGTGGTCGCGGACGGCAGCTGGAACGAGGTCTCCCTCAAGGTCACCAACAAGGGCGCCGAGGACGCCCACGGCATGGAGCCCTTCCTCGGCCTCGTCACCCCGGGCCCGGGCGCCGCGGCCCGCCTCAAGGACGTCAGGATCCAGTACCTGGACTACACCGGCGCCTGGAAGAACCTCCAGCTGCAGGACGGCTGCATGCGCTCCGTCGAGGTCACCGGCTCCCAGCGCCAGCGCATGGCCGCCAACAGCTCCGCGACCTTCAAGTTCCGCTACTCGCTGGCCGCCGCCACCCCCGCCGGCGTGACCGCGGTCAACCTGTTCGCCTCGGCGGAGATGGCCGGTTCCCAGGGCGCCGGCAGCTCGGCCTTCAAGACGGTCAAGGTGACCCACCCCCAGGGCACCGCCACTGCCAAGCCGACCACCACTGCCAAGCCGACCACCCCGGCCAAGCCCAAGCCCGCGCCCACCAAGGACGCGCCCGCCAAGGCCGCCGAGCCCGCCGTCGACCGGACCGGGGACACCACCCCCGCCACCCAGGCCCCGAAGGCGTCGGCCCCGGCCACCACCGCCCCCGCGGGCACCCCCGAGCTGGCCCAGACCGGCTCCTCCTCCAGCAACACCTTCCTCGCCCTCGGCTCCGCCCTCCTCCTCGCCCTCGGAGCGGGCGTCCTGGTCGCCGTCCGTCGACTCCGTCCCCAGCGCTAGTCGACGGGCGGTACACCGAAGGGGCCCTCCTCCGCACGGCGGTGCGGAGGAGGGCCCCTTCGGTTTCTTCGTTTTCTTCGGTTCCGTCAGCCCCAGGTGATCAGGCGCTTCGGGCGCTCCAGCAGCCCGGCCACGTCGGCCAGCACCTTGGAGCCCAGCTCCCCGTCCACCAGGCGGTGGTCGAAGGAGAGCGCCAGCGTGGTCACCTGACGCGGGACCACCTTGCCCTTGTGCACCCACGGCAGTTCCCGGACCGCCCCGAAGGCCAGGATGGCGGCCTCGCCCGGGTTGAGGATCGGGGTGCCGGTGTCGACGCCGAAGACGCCGACGTTGGTGATGGTGACCGTCCCGCCCTGCATGTCGGCCGGCGAGGTCTTGCCCTGACGGGCGGTCTCGACCAGTTCGCCGAGCGAAGCGGCCAGCCCGGCGAGGGTCCTGGACCCGGCGTCCTTGATGTTCGGGACGATCAGGCCGCGCGGGGTGGCCGCGGCGATGCCGAGGTTCACCTGGCCCTTGAGGACGATCTCCTGGGCCGCCTCGTCCCACTGCGCGTTGATCCCGGGGTGCCGCTTGATCGCGGTGAGCAGCGCCTTCGCGACGATCAGCAGCGGGCTGACCCGGACGTCCCGGCCCAGCTCCCCGCTCTCCTTGAGCCGGCGGACGAACTTCATCGTGCGGGTCACGTCGACCTGCACGAACTCGGTGACGTGCGGGGCGGTGAAGGCCGAGGCCACCATCGCCTGCGCGGTCGCCTTGCGGACGCCCTTGATCGGCACCCGGACGTCGCCCGCGGCGGGCACCGGCACCTGCGGCGCGGCCGGCTCGGCCACGGCCGTTCCGGCGACCTCCGCCACCGCGGCGGCCGGAGCCGCCGGAGCGGCCTGAGCGGCGGCGTGGGCGTGCACGTCCTCGCGGGTGATCACGCCGTCCCGGCCGGTCGGGGTGACCGCGCGCAGGTCGACGCCGAGGTCCTTGGCCAGCTTGCGCACCGGCGGCTTGGCCAACGGGCGCTCCCCGCCGGGCACTTCGGCGACCGGCGCGGGCGCCGCGGGAGCCGGGGCGGCGACCGGGGCCGGAGCGGCCGCCGGAGCCGGCGTGGTCGCGGCGACCCTGGTGGTGGTCGTCCGCCGCGCCCGGCGCTGGGCGGTGCCGGTGCGCGGGCCGTACCCGACCAGCACCTCGCGCCGCTCGGGCTCGGCCTCCTCGGCCGGAGCCGGAGCCTGCGCCGGAGCCGCGGCGGGGGCGGCCGGAGCCGCGGCCCCCGCCTCCCCGGCGACCGCGATCGAGATGATCACGGTGCCGACGTCGACCGTGGCGCCCTCGGGGAAGTGCAGCTTCTCGACCACCCCGTTGAACGGGATGGGCAGCTCCACGGCCGCCTTGGCGGTCTCCACCTCGCAGACGACCTGCCCGTCGGTGACGGTGTCACCGGGCTTGACGTACCAGCTGAGGATCTCGGCCTCGGTGAGGCCCTCGCCCACGTCGGGCATCTTGAACTCGCGGAGCGAGCGAACTTCGGTGGTCATCTTCGCTCCCCGGTTCAGTACGCGAGCGCGCGGTCGACGGCGTCGAGCACGCGGTCCAGGTCGGGCAGGAAGGCCTCCTCGACCCGGGACGGCGGGTACGGCGCGTGGTAGCCGCCGACCCGCAGGACCGGTGCCTCCAGGTGGTAGAAGCACTTCTCGGTCAGCCGGGCGGCCAGCTCGGCGCCCATGCCCAGGAAGACCGGTGCCTCGTGCACCACGACGGCCCGACCGGTGCGCTTGACCGACTCCTCCAGGGCGGCGAAGTCCACCGGGGAGAGCGAGCGCAGGTCGACGACCTCCAGCCGGCGGCCGTCCTCCTCGGCGGCCGCGGCGGCCTCCAGGCAGACCTTGACCATCGGGCCGTACGCGATCAGCGTCGCGTCGGTGCCGGGCCGGACGATCCGGGCGTCGTGCAGGCCCAGGTCCGCGGCGTCGCCGACCTCGCCCTTGTCCCAGTAACGGCGCTTGGGCTCCAGGAAGATGACCGGGTCGTCGGACTCGATCGACTGCCGCAGCATCCAGTGCGCGTCGTGCGCGCTGGCCGGGGTGACCACGCGCAGACCGGCGGTGTGCGCGAAGTAGGCCTCGTGCGACTCGCTGTGGTGCTCGACCGCGCCGATGCCACCCGCGTAGGGGATGCGCACGGTGACCGGCAGCTTGACGTGGCCCAGCGCACGGGCGTGCATCTTGGCCAGCTGGGAGACGATCTGGTCGAAGGCCGGGTAGACGAAGCCGTCGAACTGGATCTCCACGACGGGACGGTAGCCGCGCAGCGCCAGACCGATCGCGGTGCCCATGATGCCGGACTCGGCGAGCGGGGTGTCGATCACCCGGTCCTCGCCGAAGTCCTTCTGGAGGCCGTCGGTGATCCGGAAGACGCCGCCGAGCTTGCCGATGTCCTCGCCCATCAGGAGGGTCTTCGGGTCGTTCTCCAGCGACTTGCGCAGCGCTCCGTTCAGCGCCTTGGCGATGCTCAGCTGACCGGCCATCAGTGGTTCTCCCCCGCCTCGAAGGAGGCCGCGTACTCGGCGTACTCGGCCCGTTCCTCATCGACCAGCGTGTGCGGCTCGCTGTACACGTGGTCGAAGATCAGGGTCGGGTCCGGGTCCGGCATGCCGCGCACGCCCTCGCGCACCCGCAGCCCCAGCTGCTCGCTCTCGGCGTCGACGGCGGCGAAGAACGCCTCGTCGGCCAGGCCCTCCTTCTCCAGGAGGGCGCGGAGCCGGCTGATCGGGTCCTTGGCCTTCCAGGCCTCGGTCTCCTCGGCGTGCCGGTAGCGGGTGGGGTCGTCGGACGTGGTGTGGGCACCCATCCGGTAGGTGAACGCCTCGATCAGCACCGGGCCGTTGCCGCTGCGGGCGTGGTCGAGCGCCCAGCGGGTGACCGCCAGGCAGGCCAGCACGTCGTTGCCGTCGACCCGGACGCCGGGGAAGCCGAAGCCGGAGGCGCGGCGGTACAGCGGGATCTTGGTCTGGGTGGTGGTGGGCTCGGAGATCGCCCACTGGTTGTTCTGGCAGAAGAAGACCACGGGCGCGTTGTAGACCGAGGCGAAGGTGAAGGCCTCGTTGACGTCGCCCTGGCTGGAGGCGCCGTCGCCGAAGTACGCGATCACCGCGTCGTCGGCGCCGTCCTTGGTGATGCCCATCGCGTAGCCGGTGGCGTGCAGGGCCTGCGCGCCGATCACGATGGTGTAGAGGTGGAAGTTCTTCTCGTTCGGGTCCCAGCCGCCGTGGTTCACGCCGCGGAACATGCCGAGCAGGTTCAGCGGGTCGACGTCGCGGCACCAGGCGACGCCGTGCTCGCGGTACGTGGGGAAGGCGTAGTCGCCGGGGCGCATGGCGCGGCCGGAGCCGACCTGGGCGGCCTCCTGGCCGAGCAGCGAGGCCCACAGGCCCAGCTCGCCCTGGCGCTGGAGCGCGGTGGCCTCGCCGTCGAACCGGCGCACCAGCACCAGGTCGCGGTAGAGGGCGAGCAGCTCCTCGGGAGTGGTGGTGAGGGGGTAGTCAGGGTGCTCGACCCGCTCGCCTTCCGGCGTGAGCAGCTGGACGAGCTCCGGCTGGGCGTCCTTGCCCTTGGCGCGGAGGGTGTCAGGGACGCCGGGGGCCGCCTTCTTGCGAGCCCTCGCCGTGCTTTTGACGGTCACGTTCACTCCTCGGTCTGTCCGGCCGCCCGGGGTCGCCGGTGACCGGTCCGGTCACCGCCTCGCGGGGCGCGCGTGGGTGTGCGCTCCCACTGCGGGGCAGGTGGTGATCCTGTTCCGACGGCGTCCCTCACGAGAACGTTACCCAGCGTCCGCCCTCGACGCGCTTGCGCTAGGACGTCCTACTTGTTCAGGGCCTACAACCCCGAGGGTGCCGCGATCGGCTCGCCGTCGGAAGGGTGGGGGTGACGGTCGGCGTGACGCAGCTCTCAATTCGAGCGCCTTCAGGACACCAGCGCACGTTATCCGGGCGGAAGCCCGTGCGTAAGGGGGTTCTCGGTATCGGTTTCGGACGGCTCTGGCCGGATCACGTCGTGACCGGGGTACGGGTGATAGGTCTTTCGTACGGTGGTATGGGAGGCTTTGGACGTGACTGATAACGGACAAATCAGGGTATTCCTGCTCGACGACCACGAGGTCGTCCGGCGGGGCGTGCACGATCTGCTCTCGGTCGAGGACGACATCGAGGTGGTCGGCGAGGCCGGCACGGCCGCCGAGGCGCTCACCCGGATCCCGGCGGTCCACCCGGACGTGGCGGTGCTCGACGTCCGGCTGCCGGACGGCAACGGGGTCGAGGTCTGCCGCGAGATCCGGTCCAGGCTGCCGGAGATCAAGTGCCTGATGCTGACCTCGTTCTCGGACGACGAGGCGCTGTTCGACTCGATCATGGCCGGCGCCTCCGGCTACGTGCTGAAGGCGATCCGCGGCACCGACCTGATCACCGCCGTCCGGGACGTCGCGGCCGGCCGCTCGCTGCTCGACCCGATCGCCACCAGCAGGGTGCTCGCCCGGCTGCGCGACGGCGGGGAGAAGGAGGACGAGCGGCTCGCCCAGCTCACGAAGCAGGAGCGGCGGATCCTGGATTTGATCGGCGAAGGTATGACAAATCGTCAGATCGGCAACGAGTTGCACCTGGCCGAGAAGACGGTGAAGAACTACGTCTCGAGTCTGCTCGCCAAGATGGGCATGGAGCGGCGCACCCAGGCAGCCGCCTTCGTGGCGCGGCACCAGGCCGACCACCAGTACTGACCGCACGACTGCACAGAACTGACGGCTTGTCAAGGGCCCCCGCAAGGGGGCCATAACCTCTGCACGTGACTTTCAGCCAGACCCTCGCCTGCGCCCCGGCCCGCCCCGACCTCTCCGCACCGCCGATGGGGACCCTCAGCCCACCCGTCCCGCTGGGCGCGCTCGCCGAGGTACTGGCCCGCTACCGGACAGGACGGCTGCTGACCGCCGAACCGGTCGCCGAGGGCCTGCTGAACCGGGGGTACCTGGTCACCACCGAGGCCGGTCCGTACTTCCTGAAGTGCTACGTCGACTCCGCCACCGCCAGCCGCCCGAAGATCGTCGCCCACCACCGCGCGATGGCCGCGCTGAACGCCCTCGGACTGCCCGTCGCACCCCCGCTGGCCTGCGCCGAACGGTCCGGCACGGTGGCCTCGTGGGGCGGCCGGCTGTTCGCGCTGTTCCCCTGGGTCGAGGGCCGGCACCGGCACGGCGGCGAGCTCGAACCGTCGCAGTGCGACGCGCTCGGCACGCTGCTCGGCCGGCTGCACGGCGCACTCGACGATGTCTGCGCCCCCCTCGAACAACCCGCCGGATACCGGAGCGCCGACGCCGTCGACAGCGCCGCCCTCGCCCACGACCTGCGGCGCCGCGCCCGCGAGCAGCACCCCGCCGGGGAGCTGGACGCCCTGGTGGTGGAACGGCTCACGGAACGGCTGGAACTGCTCGCCGAGCACGCCCACCGCCGCCCCGCCCCGGCTGCCGCGCCCCCCACCGGCTGGACCCACGGCGACTTCCACGGCCTCAACCTGCTGTACGACGACGGCCCGCGGGGCGGCCGGGTGACGGCCGTCCTGGACTGGGACAAGCTCGGCCCGCAGCCACGCGCCGAGGAGGCGGTCCGGGCCGCCACGCTGCTCTTCAACGACCGCTCGTCCGGCGTCCTCGACCTGGTCCGGATCCGCCGCTACTCACAGGCCTACCGGGCCTCCGGCGCCGCCACCGCCGAGCACCTGGCCGCCGCCGTCCACCGGGTCTGGTGGGAGCGGCTGAACGACTTCTGGATGCTGCAGTGGCGCTACCAGCGGGCCGACCACCGGGCCGACCCGCTCTACCCCGCCTCCGCGGGGCAGCTGGCGTGGTGGTGCCAGGAGTACGAACAGGTCCTGGACGCCTTCGCCAACTGACCGCGTCCACCGGCCGGTCCGGCCGACCCGCGAGGTCGGCAGGACCGGTCGAGGCGGGTCAGCCGGTCTGCCGGTCGAGGCCCGTCGGTCGGTCGGCCGGTCAGCCGTTCCCGGGCTGCGCGGGCAGCGAGGGCGGCAACGTCACCGGCGGGTTCGTCTTGGTCGGCAGCGGGTTCGGCGGCGGCGTGTTGCCGCCCCCGCCGCCGGGCGTCGCGCCACCGGTCGTGGGCGCCGTCGAGGCGGGCGTCTGCGTGCGGCTCGCGGTCCCGGTCGGCGTCGGGGTCGGCGTGTGCTTGCCCCAGCCGGGCGACGGCGACATGTTGTTGCCGCTGTTCCCGGTGGTGTTCCCGGTGGTGTTGGGGTCGGTCGGCTGCTGCGGCTTCTTGCTGCCGGAGCCCGAGGTGGGCGGGGGCGTCAGGCCGCTCTGCACCGGCACGGGCGTGTCGCTGCTGGTGACCGCCGGGGGCTGCGTCGGGGACACCGTGGGGTCGATCCTGTCGTTGCCGCTGAGCGCGAAGGCGATGCCCGCACTGGCCGCGACCAGCACGGCGATCGCACCGGCCACCCAGGCCCACGGCCCGCGCCGCCGGCCGCCGCCGTCCTCCTCGCCCGCGCCGTCGCCGTACGGGCCGCCGGCCGCCGGATAGGGCGACGAGGGGGTGTGCGGGCCGCCCGTCGGGTACGGCAGCACGGAGGTCTGGTCGCCGGGGCCCACCGCGCCGAAGGCCGCGGTGGCCGCGGCCTGGTCCGGCCGGAGCACCTGGGTCGCGCCGGTGTCGCCCGCCGTCGCGCCCGCCCAGACGGCCCCGCCCGCGCCGTGCATCTCGCGCAGCGCGTGCTGCACGTGGGCTCGGAACTCGTCGGCGTCCTGGAAGCGGTCGTCCGGGTTCTTGGCGAGCGAGCGCAGCACCAGCGGGTCGAGCCCGGTCGGCACCCGGCCGTTGGCCTGCGAGGGCGGCAGCGGCGGGTCCTGGACGTGCTGGTAGACCACGGACAGCGGGGTGTCACCGGTGAACGGCGGGCGCAGCGTGAGCAGTTCGTAGAGCATGCAGCCGGCCGCGTACAGGTCCGAGCGGTGGTCGACCGGCTTGCCGAGCGCCTGCTCGGGCGAGAGGTACTGCGGGGTGCCCATGACCATGCCGGTCTGGGTCATCGTGGTCGCCCCGCCGGTGAGCGCCCGGGCGATGCCGAAGTCCATCACCTTGACCGCGCCGGCGTTGGTGATGCTCACGTTGGCGGGCTTGATGTCACGGTGGACGATGCCGTTGCGGTGGCTGTAGGCGAGCGCCTCCAGCACCCCGGCGATGATGATCAGCGCCTGGTCGACCGGCGGCGCCTCCTCGTCCGCCAGCAGCTCGCGGACGGTGCGGCCCTCGACCAGCTCCATCACGATGTACGGCGTGGACTCGTCCCCGACGTACTCCTCGCCGGTGTCGTAGACCGCGACGATCGAGTGGTGGTTGAGCGCGGCGACGGCGTGTGCCTCGCGGGTGAAGCGCAGCCGGGCGACGTCGTCCTGGGCCAGCTCGCCGCGCAGCAGCTTGACCGCGACGGTGCGGCCGAGCCGCACGTCCTCGGCGGCGAACACCTCGGCCATGCCGCCACGGCCGAGCCGGTAGGTCAGCCGGTAGCGGCCGTCGCCGACGGTGCTCAGCGGCACGGCGGTGCCGCGGCCCGGGGTCTGCGGACCGCCGAACGGCGGCAGCGCCGAGGTCTGGGCCTCGCTGCCGGGCTCGGGAATCCTCGGGGTCCCGCCGGTCCGGCCGACCGCTCGGACACCCGCGTCGTCGTCCGGCTGCTGCGTCTGTGCCATCGCTCCTCGCCCCGGGCGTTCGCTCGGATCGCGCTGCCCTGTCGCTTACGTATCCCCGAACGCTACCGCTTCCGGCGGACGGACGCGGCACCCCCGAACCGGCCGGAATCCGTCAGAGCAGGCCATTCCGGTCGGCGGGGAGGTCGACGACCAGCACGTTGGCGGGACGCTCCCCGTGGCTGTACTTGCCGCCGGTCTTCACGTCCGCCTTGTTGACCACGATGGCGATGATGATGCCCGCGAGCACCAGCACGCCGACGATGATCCCGATCACGACCACGGCCGTCGAGCAGCCGCCGCCGCTGGGCGCCTTGGGCTGCTGGTACGGCGGCATCGGCTGCGGCGGCGGGGTGTGCGCCTGCGGCGCGCCCTGCTGCAGGAACTGCGGGTGCGGGGTGTGCGGTGCCTGCGGACGCGGGGGCTGGAAGGCGGGCGGCGGGGTCTGGTACTGCTGCGGGAAGGGGTGCGGGGTCTGCGGCTGCGGCGTCGGGTACGCCGGCGGCGGGGTCCGGTACTGCTGCGGCCCGCCCTGCTGGAGGTACTGCGGCTGAGGCGTCTGCGGGTTGTGCGGCGCCTGCGGGGCCTGCGGGGCGGCGTGCACCGAGCGCGGACCCTCGTTGATCACCAGCGGGGTGCTGGCCTGCAGCCACTGCCCGTTGCCGCCGCCCTTGGCGGCCTCGATCAGCCGCTCCGCCTCGTCCCGCATCGCCGCCGCGCTCTGGAACCGGTGCGCCGGGTCCTTGCGCAGCGCCTGGGCGACGAAGGCGTCCACCTCGGGGGTGACCGAGCGGTTGAGGGTGGAGGGGGCCGGCGGCTCCTCCTGGACGTGCTTGTAGGCGATCGAGAACGCCGAGTCGCCGTCGAAGACCAGCTGCCCGGTGATCATCTCGAAGAGCATCACGCCGACCGAGTACAGGTCGGAGCGGGCGTCCACCGGCTTGCCGAGCGCCTGCTCGGGCGAGAGGTACTGCGGGGTGCCGACCACCATGCCGGTCTGGGTCATCGACGTGACGCCGGATTCCAGCGCACGGGCGATGCCGAAGTCCATGACCTTGACGTTGCCCTTGCGGTCGAACATGACGTTGCCGGGCTTGATGTCGCGGTGCACCAGGCCCATGTCGTGCGAGGCCTCCAGCGCGTTCAGCACGCCGATGGTGACCTTCAGGGCCTCCTCGGCCGGCATCGCGCCGTACTGGCCGATCGCCTCGTTGATCGCCTCGCGCAGACCCTTGCCGTCGATCAGCTGCATGACGATGTACGGCGTGCTGGAGCCGTCCGCGGCGACGTCCTCGCCGCTGTCGTACACCGTGACGATGTTGGGGTGCTCCAGCCGGGCCACGGCCTGGGCCTCGCGGCGGAACCGCTCCTTGAACGAGTCGTCCCGGCCCAGCTCGCTGTGCATGCTCTTCAGCGCGACCTGCCGGTCCAGCACGCGGTCGTGGGCGAGGTGCACGGAGGCCATGCCGCCCTCGCCCAGCAGCCGCTGCAGCACATAGCGGCCGTTGCCCAGCGAGAAGCCCTCGACCGCCGCGTTGCCGTGCTCGCTCATGGTCCTCTGCTCCCCCTCGGCGCGGGCGTGCTCGCCGCAGCCTGACGTTCGGTCTCGTCCGTGCGTGGTGGGCCCGGCCCGCTGGCCCGGCGGGCCCCTGTCGCGGCGGTTCCACCGGCCGGCGACAGGGGTCAGGGTATCGGCTCGCGCCGACGGTGATCGGCCCAGGGCCGGGGAGCGGTCCCGGGCCGCCGCCCCCCGGTCCCGGTGGCCGGGGCCGGGGCGGACCGTCGTGGTACGTCCGGTCCGGCGGCGGTCCGGGCGGACCGGCCGGTACCCGCCGGCGGGTACCGGCGGGTACCCGCCGGTTGCGGCTACAGGTAGGGGCCGGAGCGGATGCCGCGGCCCGGTCCCGGCTCGTCCTCGTCCGACTCGCCGCTGTTCAGACCGGGCGGCAGTGCCCGCCGCATCTGCTCCAGCTGGGCCCGCGCCGCCATCTGCTGCGCGAACAGGGCCGTCTGGATGCCGTGGAAGAGGCCCTCCAGCCAGCCGACCAGCTGGGCCTGGGCGATCCGCAGCTCGGCCTCGGTCGGGATGGTGTCGTCGGTGAACGGCAGCGACAGCCGTTCCAGTTCGGCGACCAGCTCCGGGGCCAGTCCCAGTTCGAGCTCCTTGATCGAGCTCGCGTGGATGTCCTTCAACCGGGCCCGGCTCGCCTCGTCGAGGGGCGCCGCCCGGACCTCCTCCAGCAGCTGCTTGATCATGCTGCCGATGCGCATGACCTTGGCGGGCTGCTCGACCATCTCGGTCACCGGGAGCTCGCGCGGCACGTCGCCCTCGTCGTCCCCGTCCCCGACCGTGCCGGCGAACCCCTGGCCCACGGGCAGCCCGTCCGGTCCGACGATCAGCACCTTCTGGCCGTCCTGCGACTGCCCGCCGGCGGCCCGGAAGGGCTCCTGCGACGGGCGCTCGTTCATCGGATTCGTCATGAACAACATTCTCTCTCACTGGGGTTGGTCGGGCGGAAGCCCCCGGTCGTCCCGCCGTCCTGCGCCACCCGTGACGAAGGTACGCCCCCGGCCGCCGCACGGGAATCCGTACGGATACTCAGTTCCCGCTCCCCGGCCGCCGCGCGCCCGCCGACGGTGCCCCGGACCGGACCGCACCGGCCCGCCGCCGCGCGCCCGCCGGAATCCCGGCCCCGCACCGGGCGCGCCGCCCCCGGGAACGCTCCGGTTCCGCCCCTCAGCCCCGGAGCCGCCCGCCCGGACGCGGTCCCCTAGCCGTGGCACCAGCGCCGCGGGCACCCGCGCCACCGCACCCGGTCGCGGCACCCGCGCCTCAGCCCTTGCGCAGCCGCACGCCGACCAGTCCCAGGCCGCAGCCGATCAGCCCCAGACCGACGCCCAGCGGCAGCTGGGTGGTGGAGGCGTCCTGCCAGTGGACGGGGAAGATCGCGGGCACGGCGGCGACGGCCGCGACCGGCTGTCCGGCGGCAGTGGCGGCGTCCGCGGTGTCCACGGCGGCCGGGTCCGTGGCGGCGGCATCGCCGGGGGCCTCGCCCTCCGCCGCCTTCCCGTCGGTCTCCGGCGACTCGGCCTCGACGCCCTGCTCCGGGGCCTGCTCGGCGGCCCGGTCGGGGGCCTGCTCCGGATTCTGTTCCGGATTCTGTTCCGGGCCCTGCTCCGGAGCCTGCTCGACGGCCCGGTCGGCGGTCCGGTCCGGCGCCTGCTCCGGCGCCTGCTCCGGCGCTTGCTCGGGTGCCTGCTCGGGGGCCTGCTCCACGGCGGCGTCGGAGCGCTCGGGCAGCGAGGCCGGGTGGTGCCGGTGGGCCTGCGGGAGGTCGCCGTCCGGCTTCGGATGCGGGTGCGGCACCGGCCGCCGCCGCGGCGCGGCCACCGGCCCGGAGGTGTCCGGTTCCCCGCCCTGCCCGGCGCTCGCCCCCGCGTCCGGCGAGGGAGCCGCCTCCGGCGGGGACAGCACCGCGGACGAGGGCAGTGCCATCGCCGCCGAGGCGGCGGCCAGTGGGAGCGTGAGCCCCAGCACGGCCGCCGCGACCAGCCGCTGGACACGGCCCGGGGAGCGGCGGGAAGTACGACGGTGGTGCGGCGCGACGGGCAGCGGCCCGAGGGATGCGTGCGGTGATGCGGCCACGGTCGGAGTCCTTCCGACGGCCGACGGCGCCCGGGGGCGGGATCGGCGGCGGGACTGCTCCGGACCAGATTCGCACGCCCCCGGCGGTACGGCATTTCGGGCGATTTCACGCCCTGACCGGTGTCGCCGCGCCGCCGGGCCGCCCCCCTTCTCAGGCCCGCAGCACGACCTTCCCGACCTGCTCCCCGCGCTCCAGCACCCGGTGCGCCTCGGCCACGTCGGCCAGCGGCAGCACCCGGTCCACCACCGGCCGCACCACCCCGGACTCGACCAGCGGCCACACGTGCTCCCGCACCGCCGCCACGATCGCCGCCTTCTCCGCCAGCGGCCGCCCGCGCAGGTTGGTGGCGATCACCGCGCCGCGCTTGCGCAGCAGCGCGTTGAGGTCGAGCTCGCCCTTCACCCCGCCCTGGAGTCCGATGATCACCAGCCGCCCGTTGACCGCCAGCGCGTCCACGTTCCGCTGGAGGTACTTGGCGCCCATGATGTCCAGGATCACGTCCGCCCCGGCCCCGCCGGTGGCCTCCCGGAGCGCCTCGACGAAGTCCTGCTCGCGGTAGTCGATCAGGATGTCCGCGCCCAGCTCGGCGCAGCGCGCCAGCTTCTCCCGGCTGCCCGCCGTGACCGCGACCCGCGCGCCGACCGCCTTGGCCAGCTGGATCGCCATCGTGCCGATCCCGCTCGCGCCGCCGTGCAGCAGCACCGTCTCGCCGGGCCGCAGGTGCGCGGTGAGGAAGACGTTGGACCACACCGTGCAGGCGACCTCGGGCAGCGCCGCGGCCTGCTCGACGGACAGCCCCGCGGGCAGCGGCAGCAGCTGCCCGGTGGGCACCGCGACCAGCTGCGCGTAGCCGCCGCCGGACAGCAGGGCGCACACCTCGTCGCCGACCGCCCAGCCGGACACCCCGGGGCCGAGCGCGACGATCCGCCCGGCGCACTCCAGCCCCGGGTAGGGCGAGGCGCCGGGCGGCGGGTTGTAGAAGCCCTGCCGCTGGAGCAGGTCGGCGCGGTTGACGGCGGTGGCCGCCACTTCGACCAGGACCTCGCCCTCGGCGGGCACCGGGTCGGGCACCTCGGCCCACACCAGCGCCTCGGGACCTCCGGGTACGGGAATCGTCATCGCATGCATGCCCCGAACCTACTGCGGGGGCGGGGCGGTTGCGCGGTACGGCTCAGCCGGTCGGCAGGACCGTACTGGACTTGATGACGATCACCCGGTCGGTGAGCTGGAGCACGGCGGCCTCCGGCTCGGTGTAGTTGAGCACCCGTCGGCCCCGGACCACCGCGACCACCAGGTCCGCGCACTCGCGCGGGCTGTGCCCGGCCTCCGCCCGGGTGACCGGGCGCTCCACCACGTCCAGCCCGTTGCCGTACGTCAGCAGGTCCTCCATCACCGCCCCGGCGTGCGGACTGAGCATCGACATCCCGAGCAGCCGTCCGGCCGAGCTGGAGCTGGTGACCACGACGTCGGCCCCGCTCTGCCGCAGCAGCGGCGCGTTCTCGTCCTCCCGGACGGCGGCGACCACGGTGGCGGCCTTGTTCAGCTGCCGGGCCGTCAGCGTGATCAGCACGGCGGTGTCGTCCCGCTCCGGTGCGACCACCACCCGGGCGGCGGTGGGCAGCGCGGCGCGCACCAGGGTGTCGGTGCGGGTGGCGTCGCCGACCACCCCGACCAGGCCGTGCTGGGCGGCGTGGTCGATCACCTTGCGCTGCGGGTCGACGACGACGATCTCCTCCTTCTTCACCCCCTGTCCGAGCAGGGTGTCGACGGCGCTGCGGCCCTTCGTCCCGTAGCCGATGACGACGGTGTGCTCGCGCACGGTGGACCTCCAGCGGTTCAACCGCCATTGCAGGCGGGTCCGTTCGGTGAGCACCTCCAGGGTGGTGCCGACCAGGATGATCAGGAACACCACGCGCAGCGGGGTGATCACGAAGATGTTGGTGAGCCGGGCGCTGTCGCTGAACGGGGTGATGTCGCCGTACCCGGTGGTGGAGAGCGTCACCGTGGCGTAGTACGCCGCGTCCAGGAAGCTGAGCTCGCCCCCGGCGTTGTCGTTGTAGCCGGCCCGGTCCAGGTAGACGATGAACGAGGTGGCGACCAGGACGGCGAGCGCCAGCAGCAGCCGGAAGCCGACCTGCCGGACGGCGGGATCGGCCCGCCGGGCGGGCAGCACGATCCCGGCGTCCGCCCACGGCTCCGTCCCCGGGGCCAGGTTGCGTCGGAATCGGTTCACGGCACCTCCAGGAGTTCGACCGGCTCGCCCGCCGCCGCCCCGCCGGGCGGCACCACGGCCAGCGCCTCGGCCCGGGCGAGCCCGCGCAGCATCGCCGGTCCGTCGAAGGCCAGCGGCAGGACGCCCCCGGCGGTCCGCCGGACCGGGTGGAGCCGGGTGTCCGTCCGGTGCCCGGGCAGGGCCGCCGCGGCCGGGGCGAGGACGGGGGCGCCGACGGTCCGCCCGCTGCGGGCGTGCAGCAACGGCAGGACGAGGGTGACCGTCCCGGCGACGGCGGCCAGCGGGTTGCCGGGCAGGCCCACCAGGTGGCGTCCGCCGGGGAGTTCGGCCAGCAGCATGGGGTGGCCCGGCCGGACGGCGACGCCGTCCACCAGCAGCCGGGCGCCGACGTCGGCGAGCGCCCGGTGCAGGAAGTCGACCGGCCCGGCGGCCGTTCCGCCGGTGGTGACCACGAGGTCCGCGGTGGAGTGCCGCAGCGCGTCCCGGAGCAGCCCGAAGTCGTCCCGGACGTACCCCACTTCGGCCGGGTCGGCGCCGGCCGCCCGCAGCCAGGGCGGCAGCAGCGGCCCGAGCGCGTCCCGGACCAGCCCCGGACCGGGCACCCCGGCAGTGAGCAACTCGTCGCCCAGGACGAGCAGTTGGACCTCTGGGCGGCGGTGGACCGACAGCCGGTCGTGGCCGCAGGCGGCGGCCAGGCCGAGCACGGCCGGCCCGACCGGAGCGCCGGACGGCAGCAACTCCTCGCCCCGGCGGCACTCCTGGCCGCGCGGGCGGACGTCCTGGCCGGTGGTCAGCGGCTGCGGACCGCGGTCGTGCAGCAGCACGCCGTCCGTCCGCCCGTGCTCACGGCGCAGTACGGCGGTGGCTCCGGGCGGGAGTTGGGCGCCGGTGGCGATCTCCACGGCGGTGCCGTCGGCCAGCGCGGCCGGTTCGGCCCGGCCGGCCAGCACCCGGCCGGCGACCCGCCACGGACCGGGGCCGGCGACCGCCCAGCCGTCCATCGCGGAGGTGTCGAAGGCGGGCAGGTCGGTCAGCGCGGAGAGCGGCTCGGCGAGGGTGCGGCCGAGCGCCTCGGCCAGCGGGGCCCGGACCCCGGGCAGCGGGCGCAGCCCGGCCCGGCGCGCGGTCTCCCGGGCCCGGGGCCAGCTCAGCACGCCGGGGCCGGTGGACGGTGCGGCCACGGTGGACTGTCCGACCGCGCTCACGACTCGTCCGGCCGCTCGGCGGCGACCCAGCGCTCGGCGAGCGCCTCGGTCCGCCGGGCCGCCTCGGCGACGGCCTGCGCCCCGCCGCCCTGCCGGGCGGCCGCGTAGCCGATCAGGAAGGCGGTCAGCGGTGCGGCCGGCCGGGCCACTCCGTGCGCGACCACCCGGGCCGTGTCGAGCAGACCACGGACGTCGACGTCCAGGTCGATGCCCAGGTCGGCCTTGACCTCGGCGATCCAGTCATCCAGCGTGCGCTCCATGCGCCCATGCTGCCCGATGGCCGGTTCGCCGAGGTGTTCGCCCCGGGTGCGGCGCGCGTCGTTTCGCTCACACGCCGGTGACGGTGCCGGTGAGGGTCACGTCCGGTCGCGCTCGCGGGCCTGCTCCAGGTCCTCCCAGGTGTCGCAGTCGTAGGCGACGTTGTCGGTGTCGGCCACCCGCAGCCGGGCCAGCCCGCCGACCAGGCGGCGCAGCGGCTGGTCGGCCGGATCGCCGAGCGCGGCCAGCGCGGCGCGCAGCGGGCCGGTGCGGTAGGCGGCGGCGAGCGGCTGGTCGCGGCCGCCCGCGTCGACCAGCACGGCGGCGTCCGCGGCCGCGCCGGCCCCGTCGAGGGCGGCGACCAGCCGCTCCACCGTCCGCCGGTCCAGGAAGGGCAGGTCCGCGGCGAGCAGCAGCACGGTGTCCGCGGTGACCAGGCCGAGCCCGGCGGCGACGGCGGCCACCGGCCCGCCGCCGGGCGGCCGCTCCCTGGTCCAGTGGACGCCGCCGAGCTCGGTCGGCCGGGCCGGGCCGACCACGACGGCGGTACGGGCGCCCGCGCAGGCGGCGAGGACCCGGTCCAGCAGGGTGGTCTCGCCCACGGTCAGCCCGGGTTTGTCGGCGCCGCCGAGGCGCCGGGCGGCCCCGCCCGCCGGAACGATCACGTCGTACGGCGTCATGCGGCCAGTATCCGCCCTACCGCGCCGCGGTCCCGTCGCCCTCCGGCCGCTCCTGCGTGTCCTGCGCCTCCTGCGCGTCCTGCGCGTCCGCGCCGGGCGCGGCCGCGCGGGCGGTGTTGGCCGCCGCGCCCAGCTCCAGGATGGACGGCAGGGTCAGCTCCCCGTACCGCTCGTTCATCGCCGTGACCAGCGCCTCCGGGTCGTCCGGGTGCTCGGCCAGCAGCCGGTCGAAGTCCTGGAGGTACTCGCCGGTGAAGGCCAGCACCCGGGCGGCGTCGTCGCCCTGGCCCGGGGCGCGGTGGCCGGCGATCACCCGGTCCGCGCCGAGGTCGGCGATCCGGCCGAGGTTGTGCCCCCAGGTGGTGCGCTGGGCCGGAGTGGTGTCGGCGGTCCAGACGTGGGTGCCGTTGTGGACGAAGTCCCCGGCGATCACGGTGCGGACGCTCGGCACGTGGACGACCGTGGAGTCCCCGCAGTCGGCCTGGCCGAGCAGCAGCACGGGGATCACCTGGCGGTCCAGCATCAGCGGCTGCGGCAGCAGCGGGGCGGGGATCAGCGGGTGGTCCGGGATGTCGTCGCCGTACACCGGCTTCCACTGCGCGACCTTCGCGGCGACGGTGCGCCGGATGCCCTCGACCACGGCCGGGGCGGCCAGCAGCTGCGCGTCGGGGAAGAGCCGCAGCACCTCCTCGGCGCCGAAGTAGTGGTCCGGGTGCTGGTGGGTGACCACCACGGCGAGCAGCCGTCTGCCCTTGCCGGCGACCCACTCGGCCAGCTCGCGCCCGGCGCTGCGGGTCAGCTGGGCGTCCACCAGGATCGCGGTCCGCTCGCCGAGGATCAGGGTGGAGGTGGCGAAGAAGGCCGACTCGGGGCCGGTGAAGACGGCGACCTCCAGCGGCCGGGCCGGCTGTCCGGCCTCCGGCGGCTCGGCGCCCGCGGCCGGCCCGGCGGGCCCGCCGGAGCGGTCCGGCCCGGCCTGGGCACGCTCCGCGCCGGCGCTCTCCTCGGACGGGGACGTCGTCACGGGCTGCTCCCTCTGGTCGGCGGTCGGATGTCCTGCGCCCTACAGCATGGGAGCACCGGCGGCCGAATGCGCGGAAGGCGCGCCCGGCGGGGCGCGCCTCCGCTCCACGTCACACCGCGCTCCGGGCGGCCGGTCCCTCGGCCCGGCGGGCGGCCCGCTCCGGCTCGGCCCTCACCTGCCCGCGCGGCGCGAAGACGGCGGCCCGCTCGGCGGCGAGGTCCCGGTGGATCACATGCGGAAGGGCCCGTCCACCGGTTCCGGCGGACGGGCCCTTCGGCCACGGCGAGGGCTGTTCGGTCGGTCAGCGCCGGGCGCCGCGCAGCCGGGCCAGCCGGTCGGTGACGCCCCAGGTGGTCACCCGCCACAGCGCCTCGACCACGATGCTGCGGCTCATCTTGGACGCGCCGAGCTCGCGCTCGACGAAGGTGATCGGCACCTCGGCGACCTTGAACCCGGCCTTCACGGTGCGCCAGGCCAGGTCGACCTGGAAGCAGTACCCGGCCGAGGCGACCTCGTCCATGCCCAGGCCCAGCAGGGTCTCCTTGCGGAACGCCCGGTAGCCGCCGGTGACGTCCCGGATCGGCACGCCCAGCATCAGCCGCGAGTAGGTCGAGCCGCCGCGCGAGAGCAGCAGCCGCGACTTCGGCCAGTTCACCACCCGGCCGCCCGGCACCCAGCGCGAGCCCAGCACCAGGTCGGCGCCGCGCAGCGCGCCCAGCAGCCGGTCCAGCTCCTCGGGCTGGTGCGAGCCGTCCGCGTCCATCTCGACCAGGACGTCGTAGCCGTTGTCGATGCCCCAGCGGAAGCCCGCGAGGTAGGCGGCGCCCAAGCCCTCCTTGCCCTTGCGGTGCATGACGTGGACGTGCTCGTCCTCGACGGCCAGCTTGTCGGCCAGTTCGCCGGTGCCGTCGGGGCTGTTGTCGTCGGCGACCAGCACGTGCGCCTCGGGCACGGCGGCACGGACCCGGCCGACGATCCGCTCGACGTTCTCCGCCTCGTTGTAGGTCGGGATGATCACCAGGACCTTGCCGAGATCAGCAAAACTCTGCTGGTTCACGGTCACGTACAAACCTCTCGGCCGATGGCGGGGGTCTCGGAACACCGGCGCCCGCACTCTGGAACGCGGCTCCGCCGGCAACCCGCCGGGGAGGACCCGGTGGCGAACTGCGCGCAGGGCGGAGGCTACTGCGTCCTGGCATCCTACTACCGCGCCGGGAACCACCCGCCCGACCGTGGCACTCCCACCCGATGCCCGCCGTTTCCCGTTGGGTGACACCGGTCGGCTAGGGTCGTTTCCCTTGCCCGTGCCCGGACCGCCCGCACCGCCGGGACCATCCCAGCGATCCGGACTCGGGACATCCGGGGCCGCCCAGACAGCGAAGGAGTAGGACCGCGCGCATGGACAGGCTCGTCAACACCGTCCGCCCGTACGCCTGGGGGTCGCTCACCGCCCTGCCCGAGCTGCTCGGGCAGCGGCCGACCGGTGAACCGCAGGCCGAGCTGTGGATGGGCGCCCACCCCGGGGCGCCGTCGCGCGCCGACCGCGGCGAGGGCCCGCGCCGGCTGGACGAGCTGATCGCCGCCGACCCCGAGGGCGAACTGGGCGCCGCGAGCGTCGCCAGGTTCGGCCCGGCCCTGCCGTTCCTCTTCAAGGTCCTGGCCGCGGGCATCCCGCTGTCCATCCAGGCCCACCCCACCCTCGACCAGGCCCGGGCCGGCTTCGCCGCCGAGAACGCCCTCGGGATCCCCCTGGACGCCCCCGAGCGCAACTACCGGGACGCCAACCACAAGCCCGAGATGGTCTGCGCGCTGGGCGACTTCGAGGGCCTGTGCGGCTTCCGCCGGCCCGCCGGGGCGGCCCGGCTGCTGACCGGACTCGCGGTGCCCGGGCTCGCCCCCGTGATCGAGCGGCTGGCCGCCGGTGGGGGCACCTCCCGGCCGAAGGCCGGGGGAGAGTCCGAGGCGCTGCGCGGCGCCCTGACCGCCGCCCTCTCGCTGGACGGGGAGACCGTCCGGCGGACCGTCGAGGTGCTGGCGCTGACCGACCCCGACGGGGAGTACGCCCCGTACGCCCGGATCGCCGAGGACTTCCCGGACGACCGCGGCGTGATCGCCGGCATGCTGCTCAACCACGTCCGGCTGCGGGCCGGCCAGGCGCTCTACCTGGGCGCCGGCGTGCCGCACGCCTACCTGTCCGGCGTCTGCGTGGAGCTCCAGGCCAACTCCGACAACGTGCTGCGGGCCGGCCTCACCCCGAAGCACATCGACGTGCCGGAGCTGCTGAAGGTCGTGGTCTTCGAGGCCGGCGCCCCCGAGGTGCTGGAACCGGCCCCGGTCCCGGGCACCCCGGGCGAGGAGCTCTACCCCGTCCCGATCGACGAGTTCCGGCTCTCCCGCTTCGTCCTGGACGGCACGGAGCGCGGGATCGACGGCCGCACCCCGCAGATCCTGTTCTGCACCGAGGGCGCCACCCGCCTGACCGCCGCCGACGGCACCGTCCTGGACCTGGCCCGCGGCCAGTGCGCCTTCCTCCCCGCCACCGGCACCCCGACCCGCCTCCGCGGCACCGGCAGCACGCTGTTCCGCGCCACCGTCACCGTCTGACCGGGCCCCCGCGCGCTCCGGGCTCAGTCCCGGGTCATGTCGACGAAGCGCGAGTAGTGGCCCTGGAAGGCCACCGTGATGGTCGCGGTCGGACCGTTTCGGTGCTTGGCGACGATCAGGTCGGCCTCGCCCGCGCGGGGGGACTCCTTCTCGTAGGCGTCCTCGCGGTGCAGCAGGATGACCATGTCGGCGTCCTGCTCGATCGAGCCGGACTCGCGGAGGTCGGAGACCATCGGCCGCTTGTCGGTGCGCTGCTCGGGACCACGGTTCAGCTGGGACAGCGCGATGACCGGGACTTCCAGTTCCTTGGCCAGCAGCTTGAGGTTACGGGACATGTCCGAGACCTCCTGCTGACGGTTCTCGGCCCGCCGGGAGCCGCCGGACTGCATCAGCTGGAGGTAGTCGATGACGACCAGCTTGATGTCGTTGCGCTGCTTCAGCCGACGGCACTTGGCCCGGATCTCCATCATCGACAGGTTCGGCGAGTCGTCGATGAACAGCGGCGCCTCGCTGACGTCGGGCATCCGGCGGGCCACCCGCGTCCAGTCGTCGTCCGTCATGTTCCCGGAGCGCATGTGGTGCAGCGCCACCCTCGCCTCGGCGGAGAGCAGGCGCATGGCGATCTCGTTGCGGCCCATTTCGAGCGAGAAGATGACGCTCGGCAGCTTGTGCTGGATCGAGCAGGCCCGCGCGAAGTCCAGCGCGAGGGTGGACTTGCCCATCGCGGGACGGGCCGCGATGACGATCATCTGGCCCGGGTGCAGCCCGTTGGTGAGCTGGTCGAAGTCGGCGAAGCCGGTCGGCACGCCGGACATCTGGCCCTGCCGGGAGCCGATCGCCTCGATCTCGTCGAGGGCGCCCTCCATGATGTCGGCGAGCGGCGCGTAGTCCTCGCTGGTGCGCTGCTCGGTGACGGCGTAGATCTCCGCCTGGGCGGCGTTGACGATCTCGTCCACGTCGCCCTCGGCCGCGTAGCCCATGCCGGCGATCCGGGTGCCCGCCTCGACCAGCCGGCGCAGCACCGCGCGCTCGTGCACGATCTGGGCGTAGTACTCGGCGTTGGCCGCGGTCGGGACGGAGTTGACCAGGGTGTGCAGGTACGAGGCGCCGCCGACCCGCTGGAGCTCGCCGCGCTTGGTCAGCTCGCCGGCCACGGTGATCGGGTCGGCCGGCTCGCCGCGGGCGTAGAGGTCGAGGATCGCGCCGTGCACCATCTCGTGCGCGGGCCGGTAGTAGTCGGCCGGCTTGAGCACCTCGACCACGTCGGCGATGGCGTCCTTGGAGAGCAGCATGCCGCCCAGGACGGACTGCTCGGCGGCCAGGTCCTGCGGCGGGACGCGCTCGAAGCCGTCCGCCCCGCCGCCGCCGTCGCCGTCGCCCTCGTCCCGGCGCTGCCGGCCGCCATCCGACCGGCCGCCCTTGCCGCCCTTCTGGAAGCCGCCCTTCTGGAAGCCGTCGCGGCCACCGCCCTGACGTCCCTCGCCGCGGCCGCGCGAGACCGGCAGCCGGTCCCCCGGGCCGTCCGGGAAGGGCGCGTCGTCGAAGGCGCCGGCCGGGAAGGGGTCCTCGGCGGTCTGCCAGTCCTCCTCCGGCGGCGGGGCGTCGTGGTCGTCGTACTGGGGGCCGGTCACGCGTGTTCCCCGATCAGCGAGTGGTGCGAAGTTGGAGCGGGCTTGCCGGTGGCTGGGTGGAGCGGATCCGCTCCTCTTTGTACGCCACGGCTCCGACAAATCGGACGCCGGTGCGGCGGGAGTGTCGGGCGGAGGGCCCACGCTAAGGCGCCGGACGCCGTTGCGCCAAGGCGGTTATCCACAGGGGGTGTGGATGACCGGCCCTCTCCTGTGGAGAACTGCCGCAAAGCTGTGGACACCCCTGTGGACGCTCCTGTGGATAACCGGACCATCGATCCACCGTCAACCTGTTGACCTGGGATTACCTCGTTCCGGGCCTGTGCATGAGAAATTCTTCACACACCTCCGAACGGCTGTGGGCACAGAGCGGGCGAACCGCACCGCTCAAGATTTCGAGTAATGGTCACATAGCACTTACATCCATTACCTGTGGATGAGTAGCCTGGAGCCCATGACCGCCTCGCCCACGACCCCGACCCCGGCCCCCTCGCGACGCCGGCACGACCGGGAGATCCTCGCCCTGGCCGTCCCGGCCTTCGGCGCGCTCGTCGCCGAACCGCTCTTCCTGATGGCCGACTCGGCGATCGTCGGCCACCTCGGCACCCCCCAGCTGGCCGGGGTGGGCGTCGCCTCCGCCGCGCTCTCCACCGCGACCGGCGTGTTCGTCTTCCTCGCCTACGCCACCACCGCGGCGGTCGCCCGCCGGATCGGCGCCGGAGACCGCCGGGGCGCCGTGCAGCAGGGCATCGACGGCATCTGGCTCGCCCTGGGCCTGGCCGTCCCGGTCGTGCTCCTCACCCTGCTGCTGGCCCCCTGGGCGGCCGACGTGCTGGGCGCCTCGGCGACCGCCGCGCCGCACGCGGTGACGTACCTGCGGATCAGTTCCCTGGGCATCCCGGCGATGCTCATGGTGCTGGCCGCCACCGGTGTGCTGCGCGGCCTCCAGGACACCCGCACACCGCTGGTGGTGGCCGTCGCGGGCTTCGCCGCCAACATCGGCCTGAACGTCGGCCTGGTGTACGGCGCCGGGCTCGGGGTGGCCGGGTCGGCCTGGGGCACCGTGCTCGCCCAGACCGGGATGGCCGCCGCCTACCTGGTCGTGGTGGTCCGCGGCGCCCGCCGGGAAGGGGCCTCGCTGCGGCCGGACACGGCGGGCATCCGGGCCAGTGCCAGGGCCGGCGGCCCGCTGCTGGTCCGGACGATCAGCCTGCGCGCGGTGCTGATGACCGCCACCGCGGTGGCCGCCCGGCTCGGCGACGACCAGGTGGCCGCCCACCAGATCACCATGACGCTGTTCAACTTCCTGGCCTTCGCGCTGGACGCCATCGCGATCGCCGGCCAGGCCATCATCGGCCGCTACCTCGGCGCCTCGGACGCCCCCGGCGCCCGGGCCGCCACCCGGCGGATGGTCGAGTGGGGCATCGTCTCCGGGCTGGTGCTCGGCCTGCTGGTGGTCCTTGCCCGCCCGCTGTACGTCCCGCTGTTCACGCCCGATCCGGCCGTCCGGGCCCAGCTGGACACCGCCCTGCTGCTGCTCGCGCTCACCCAGCCGGTGGCCGGCCTGGTCTTCGTGCTGGACGGCGTGCTGATGGGCGCCGGGGACGGGCCGTACCTCGCGTGGGCGGGGCTCGCGACCCTGGCGGTGTTCGTCCCGGTGGCGCTGGCGGTCCCGGCCACCGGCACCGGACTGGCCGGGCTCTGGTGGGCGATGAACCTGTTCATGCTGCTGCGGGCCGGCTTCCTGGCCTGGCGCGCCCGCGGCGGCAAGTGGCTGGTCACCGGGGCGGTGCGCGGCTGAAACGCCTCCGGACGGGACTCCCTCGGGGGTCCCGTCCGGAAATGACCGAGGGCCGGACTCCCGGAGGAGTCCGGCCCTCGGGCCTTGGCTACGGAGCTCAGGCAGCCACGACGGCGACGTCGAGGTTGGCCACGACGTCCGAGTGCAGCTTGACCGAGACCTTGTGGGAGCCCACGGTCTTGATCGGCGAGCCGATCGCGACGGCGCGCTTGTCCACGGCCGGGCCGCCGGCGGCCTTGATGGCCTCGACGACGTCGGACTGGGTCACCGAGCCGAACAGACGGCCGGCCTCGCCCGAGCGGACGGCCAGCTTGACCTGGACGCCCTCGAGCTGACCCTTGACCTCGTTGGCGGCCTCAAGGGTCTGGATGGCGTGGATCTTCCGGGCGCGACGGATGGCGTCGACGTCCTTCTGACCACCCTTGGTCCAGCGGATGGCGAAGCCACGCGGGACCAGGTAGTTGCGGGCGTAGCCGTCCTTGACCTCGACGACCTCGCCGGCGGAGCCGAGACCCGGCACCTCGTGCGTGAGGATGATCTTCATTACTTGGTCACCCTCTCTTAGCGCGCGGTGCTGGTGTAGGGCAGCAGCGCCATCTCACGGCTGTTCTTCACGGCCGTGGCGACGTCACGCTGGTGCTGGGTGCAGTTGCCGGTCACCCGACGGGCACGGATCTTGCCGCGGTCGGAGATGTACTTCCGCAGCAGGTTCGTGTCCTTGTAGTCAACGTAGTTGACCTTGTCCTTGCAGAAGACGCAAACCTTCTTCTTCGGCTTGCGAGCAGGCGGCTTCGCCATTGTGTGCTCCATTTGGGGTTCACGGCCCGGCGGGCGTCCGAGGACGCCGGCCGCCGGGCCGCACGAAATCTGTCAGCTCTTAGAACGGGGGCTCTTCCGAGAAACCGCTACCACCGGACGGGGCACCCCAGCCGCCGCCCTGGTTTCCACCGGACGGGGCGCTGGAGGCCCAGGGGTCGTCGGAGGGACCGGACTGGCCGCCACCGGAGTTTCCACCCCAGTTGCCGCCGCCCTGCTGGCCGCCACCGCCGCCGCCCCAGTTACCGCCGCCCTGCTGGCCGCCGCCCTGCTGGCCGCCGAAGCCGCCACCGGGGCCGCCGGACCGGTTGGCCCGGGTGACCTTGGCGGTCGCCGAACGCAGGCTCGGACCGACCTCGTCGACCTCGACCTCGAAGACCGTCCGCTTCTCGCCTTCCTTGGTCTCGTAAGACCGCTGGCGCAGTCGGCCCTGCACGATGACGCGCATGCCGCGCTGCAGCGACTCGGCCACGTTCTCCGCCGGCTGCCGCCAGACGTTGCACGTGAGGAAGAGGCTCTCGCCGTCCTTCCACTCGTTCGTCTGACGGTCGAAGGTGCGGGGGGTGGACGCGATGCGGAACTTCGCGACCGCCGCACCCGACGGGGTGAAGCGCAGCTCGGGGTCGTCGACGAGATTGCCGACGAGGGTGATGACGGTCTCGCCTGCCATGGTGGTGATGACCTCTCGGGAAGATGTCCGTTCGCCGCTGTTTCACGTGAAACAGCGGACGCGAGCTACCCGAGACCCGAAGGCCTCAGAGGTGGCTCAGTGGGTGTCCGGGCGCAGGACCTTGGTCCGCAGAACCGACTCGCTCAGGCCCAGCTGGCGGTCGAGCTCCTTGACGACCTCAGGCGTGGCCTTGAGGTCGATGACCGAGTAGATGCCCTCGGACTGCTTGTTGATCTCGTAAGCCAGACGGCGGCGACCCCAGGTGTCGACCTTCTCCACCTTGCCACCCGCGTTGCGGACGACGGCGAGGAAGCTCTCGATCAGGGGGGAGACAGCGCGCTCCTCGACCGAGGGGTCGAGGATGACCATCAGCTCGTAGTGACGCATGAGTAACCCACCTCCTTTGGACTCAGCGGCCACGGTCTCTCCGTGGCAGGAGGGTTGTGCGTAGCGTCGGCACCGGAGCAGTGACGACTCCGGCCCACCGTAGCGGCCGGGTCGGACAGTCGGCCCCCTGCTCCACCCGAAAGTGGTCGTCGCCCGGAAGCGGACGCAAAGGGGGCACAACTACACCAGTGCAGACGGCACAGCCTACCTGCACCCGGACGGCCGAACAAAACGCATAGGGGTTGTGAGAGCGACCCAAGCACCGCAATCTGGACGGAACGGGATTCCTGCCCGTTCGTCTCCACGCCAGGAGGTGGGACCCATGGCCCAGTCCGTCCACCGCATGCCCGCCCTCACGCTGAACACCGACGGCCACCCGCACCCCCGCGAGAACACCCTGGTGGGCGTCACCGCCCTGCTGGGCGTGATCGCGTTCACCACCTCGTTCTTCCACAACCTGCACCTGCTGACCTCGTGGACCGGCCTGTTCGGCATCGTCACGGGCCTGTGGGGCATGTTCGTCTCGGTCACCACCGCCGAGCGCTTCGTCCTGATGGTCTCGCTCGGCGCCGCCGCGCTCGGCTTCTACCTCGGCATCGCCCGGGGCGGTCTCTGGGGCTGACCCCTCCCCCGCGCCCGCCCCGCGCCACCGCCACCGCCACTGGGACCGAGCCCACAGGGCCCGCCCGGAACCCTCGCCGCCCCCGTCGCGTATCTGCAGAGGAGACAGGTACCCGGCGGGGGCGCCGTCGTGCCCACCACGACGGGTGCCCGAGCCCCGGACGATAGGGTCAGCCCGAGAACTGGGGCCACCGCAGCCCGACCGACGAGGAGCACCGAGCAATGAGCCTGCGCCTGAGGACGATCACCCGCGAGGAGCACCTCGCCTTCATCAGGAGCCGCGCCTCGGCCAGCCACATGCAGGTGCCGTCGTGGGGTGACGTGAAGGCCGAGTGGCGGTCCGAGTCGATCGGCTGGTTCGACGAGGCCAACCAGCTCGTCGGCGCCGGCCTGGTCCTGTACCGCCAGCTGCCCAAGCTCAAGCGCTACCTCGCCTACCTGCCCGAGGGCCCGGTCATCGACTGGTTCGACCGCGACCTCGACCGCTGGCTCTCCCCGATGCTGGCGCACCTCAAGTCGCAGGGCGCGTTCTCGGTGAAGATGGGCCCGCCGATCGTCATCCGCCGCTGGAACGCCCCCACCATCAAGGAGGCCATCGCCGCCAAGCAGGCCAAGCGCCTGCGCGACGTCGAGGCCGACTGGTACGAGGCCCGCGCCTTCGAGGTGGCCGACCGGCTGCGCAAGGCCGGCTGGCTCCAGGGCGAGGACGGCGGCGCGGGCTTCGGCGACGTCCAGCCCCGCTACGTCTTCCAGGTGCCGCTGGCCAACCGCTCGCTGGACGACATCCACAAGAACTTCAACCAGCTCTGGCGCCGCAACATCAAGAAGGCCGAGAAGAGCGGCGTCGAGGTCGTCCAGGGCGGCTACGACGACCTGCCGATCTTCCACCAGCTCTACCTGGTCACCGCCGAGCGCGACAAGTTCACCCCGCGCCCGCTGGCCTACTTCCAGCGGATGTGGAAGGCCCTCGTGGCCGAGGACCCGAACCGCATGCGGCTCTACATCGCCTACCACCAGGGCGAGCCGCTGGCCGCCACCACGATGCTCGTGGTCGGCGAGCACGTCTGGTACTCCTACGGCGCCTCGGCCAACCACAAGCGCGAGGTCAAGCCGTCCAACGCCATCCAGTGGCGGATGATGCGCGACTCCTACGCCCTCGGCGGCGGGGTGTACGACCTGCGCGGCATCAGTGACACCCTGGACGAGGACGACCACCTGTTCGGTCTGATCCAGTTCAAGGTCGGCACCGGCGGCCAGGCGGCCGAGTACCTCGGCGAGTGGGACTTCCCGCTCAACAAGCTGCTGCACAAGGCCCTCGACCTCTACATGTCCCGCCGCTGAGGAGGCTGCCCCGATGACGCTGTCGCTCTACCTCGACACCGAACGCTGGCGCACCCACCAGCGCTCCGTCCTCGCCGAGTTCCCCGGCCTGGTGCCGGTCGCCAAGGGGAACGGCTACGGCCTGGGCAACCACCGGCTGGCCGAGGAGGCGACGCTGCTGGGCACCGGGGTGCTCGCCGTCGGTACCGCGTACGAGGCGGCCGACGCCGCCGAGTGGTACGGCGGTGAGCTGCTGGTGCTCACCCCGTACCGGGTCGGCGAGGAGGCGCTGCCGCTGCCGCACGCCCGGGTGATCCGGACGGTGGCCAGCGTGGACGCGCTGCGCGCGCTGCACGGCGCCCGGGTGGTGCTGGAGTGCATGACCACCATGCGCCGGCACGGCGTGAGCGCGGACGACCTGCGCACCGTCGCCGCCGAGCTGGAGGGCGTGAGCTTCGAGGGCCTGGCGCTGCACCTGCCGATGGACCGGCCGGACGGCTCCAGCCCCGTCGAGGAGGTCGCGTACTGGGTGGACACCGCCCGGGCGGCCGGCATCCCGGTGCACACCGTGTTCGTCAGCCACCTCGGCGCGGCCGGGCTGGACCAGCTGGCCCAGCGCTACCCGCAGACGGTCTTCCGGGCCCGGATCGGCACCCGGCTCTGGCTGGGCGACCACGCCGCACTGGAGGTCCGGGCCACCGTCCTGGACGTCACCCAGCTGCGCAAGGGCGACCGCTACGGCTACCGCCAGCACCCGGCGCCCTCCGACGGCCACATCCTGGTGGTCGCCGGCGGCACCGCGCACGGCATCGGCCTGGAGGCGCCCAAGTACGTCCAGAGCATGGGGGCGCGGGCCAAGGGCATCGCCCGGGCCGGCCTGGCGACGGTCAACAAGACCAAGTCGCCGTTCCACTGGGCCGGCAAGCAGCTGTGGTTCGCCGAGCCGCCGCACATGCAGGTCTCGCTGCTGTTCCTGGACGGGGAGACCACGCCCCCCGCGATCGGCGAGGAGCTCGGTCTCCAGGTCCGGCACACCACCACGCACTTCGACCGCGTGGTGGACCGCTGAGCTACGGCTTCTCGGCCGGCTCCGGCAGTTCGGGCTCGTCGAGCCACTGCCCGGGGCCGGCCGGCGCGTACGCGGCGTAGCTCTCCTCCTCGCGCAGCCGACGGGCGGTGCCCAGCACGGACACGTCCGGGGCGTGGTCCAGCACCCCGCCGGAGGGGTCGTCGCTGCCGTCCCAGCGGACCGGGTCGTGGTCCGGGTGGAGGACGTCGCGGACCACCATGGCGACCAGGTAGAGCGTGCCCAGCAGGTGCAGTCCGATCGCGAAGTGGTACCAGCCCTCGCTGATCCCGTGCTGCTTGGAGCCGGTGACCAGGCCCAGGTGGGACCAGATGCCCAGGGTGTAGAGCACCTCGCAGGCCTGCCAGATCAGGAAGTCCCGCCAGCGCGGCCGGGCCAGCACCGCGAGCGGCAGCAGCCAGAGCGCGTACTGCGGCGAGTACACCTTGTTGACCAGCACGAACAGCGCGACCACCAGGAAGGCCAGCTGGGCGAAGCGCGGCCGGCGCGCGGCCGAGAAGCCGAGCCACGCTATGGCCAGGCAGCCCAGCACCATCAGCACGCCGATGTAGACGTCGAGGTCGGCCAGCCCGGCGCCGCGGCGCTGCATCAGGATCAGCCAGAACGAGCCGTAGTCCTCGCCGCGGTGCTTGCTGAACACGTAGAAGGTCGACCAGCCCCGCCAGTTGGCCAGCATGATCGGCAGGTTGACCACCAGCCAGGCCCCGACCGCGCCGCCCAGCACCACCCGGAACTCGCGCCACTTGCCGGCCCGCCAGCAGAGCACCAGCAGCGGGCCGATCAGCAGCAGCGGATAGAGCTTGGCCGCGGTGGCCAGACCGATGAAGACACCGGCCCAGCCCGGCCGGGCACCGGCCCACCAGGCCATCGCCACGGCGGCCAGGGCGACCGCGAGCAGGTCCCAGTTGACGGTGCCGTTGAGCAGCAGGACCGGGGCGAGCGCGAACAGCAGCGCGTCCCACGGGCGGCGCCGGTGGGTGCGCGAGAGCGCCACCGCGGCGACCACGGCGCAGGCCATCAGCAGCCCGGCGTTGATCGCCCAGAACCACTGCTCCTGGCTCTGCTGGTCGCCGCCGCCGGGCGTCAGCCAGGCCGCGACCTGCATGAACAGGCCGGTCAGCACCGGGTACTCCAGGTACTGGAGGTCCCCCGAGGAGCCCGGGATGCGGTCCACGTACGGGTGCAGCCCGGCCGCGAAGCCGCGTCCGGAGAACAGGTGCGGGATGTCGCTGTAGCAGGCGTGGATGTACTGCGGCGAGCCCGGCTGGAACCAGGCCTGCTCGTAGCAGGGCAGCTTCTGCACCATGCCGAGCACCGACACCACGATCACCGCGAGCGCCAGGAAGCGCGCCGGGATCCACCAGGAGACGCCGAGCAGCGCCCGGCGGCCCGGCGGCCCGCCGAACACCTCGCTGCCGGCCGCCGCCACCGGGTCCTCGTCGGCCGGGACGACCACGGTGTTGACCGGTGGCGCGGCCGTGGCGACGGCTGCCGGGAGGGGCCCTGCGGCGGCGCCGGACCCGACCGGGCCGGCGGTTTCGTCACGATCGCTCGACGTCATGCCGGACATCCTGCCGCACCGATCCCGTCGGGACGAGGAGGCCCCCGCAACGGTCCGCGCCCCCGTACGGCGGGGGGGCCCCCGGTCGGCACGCGACGGCCGGCCCGGAAACGGCGGTGATCCGGACGAAAACGGCGGTGGGGGGCCGGGGCGGGGGGCCCCCACCCCCCGTCGGGGGGGGGGGGGGGGCCGGGCACGGGCCCGCCGGCGCCCCCCGGTGGGGGGCCCCCGGGGGGGGGGGGGGGGGGCCGCGGCCCCCCCCC
>NZ_JBHXTL010000063.1:29020-55623 GCF_042677365.1 Kitasatospora sp. NPDC127116 | reverse complement strand
GCCGCGGACCGGGTCACACGAGCACCCACGGGGTGTCGTCGGTGCCTTCGCGGCCCGCCGCCGCGGGGTGGCCGGGGCCCTCGCCCCGTTCGGCGGCGAGGCTGGTGCGCAGGGTCGCCCACAGGCGGAACAGGATGTCCGTCGGGGTGCCGGCGCTGGAGGACTGCATGGCCCGGACGAACTCGCTGTGGTACGTGCGCGAGTTGACCGGCAGCGGGGTGCGGGCGTTGTTCGTCCGGTCCCAGGCCGCCGCCCACAGGGCGCGGCGGGCCTCCTTGACCCCGCAGACCTCCATGTACGCGAGGAAGACGGGTTTGCGCAGCGGGGCCTCGCCCTTGAGGACCAGGGCCAGCGTGCTGGAGGGCAGGCGTCCGCCCCGGTCGCGGGCCCGGCGGTCCAGTTCCCGCAGGGACGGCCAGTCGGCCTTGCGGCGCATCTCGTGCATCGCCCGGCGCAGGTCCGCGAAGGAGTCGACCTGTTGGGGGTCGACCCGCCGGGGTGCGCGCAGCCGCCGGCTGCCCGAGGGGCGCGGCACGTGGGCCCAGTAGTTGGCCTGGACCCACTTGCGCCGGGCCGTCTTGAGGTCGCCGCCGCATTCGCGCACGACGGCCTCGACGACCTTCCAGCTCGGTACGGAGCGCCCGCCGGCGGCCCGTTGCAGGGTGGTGGGGTGGTAGTTGGTCCGAGCGGCGAGCTGACGGTACGTCAACCCGGCCTGCTCGCGCTGCTCCCGCAGCCAGACGGCCAGCCGGCCCAGCGCCGGCTCGGTCGCCCCGATCGGATTCTCTCGGCGTCCCATCTCGGGCAGGCGCTCTTCCTAGGCCCGCTCCCGTCGGAGCCTCGCGGCCAACAGGCATCCGCCCGTAGCCAGTTCGAGCGCGACCCCGGCCGACATGCCCGTCGCCACCAGGGCGGCGGCCAGCGCGACCGTCAGGACGACCACGACGACGACCACGGCCGCTTCACCGGCCGCGAGCGGCCGGTACGGGCGCGGGCGCGGCGGTACCGGTTCCGCCGCCGCGCAGTGGGTAGGGGTGTGGGCGCGCTTGTTCCGCTTCCTCGCCATCGAGGAGTCCTCCATATCACTGTCCACTCCAACTGGCGGGCACTTGTGCGGTTGGCGTCGCACTGTGTGCCCGGTGGGCACACACTCTGTCAGGCGTACGGGTGAATCCCAATCGGTTCGGTGAACATCGCGAAGATTGATGCGCCACGGTCCCGGCCCCTGGCCGCAATCTCGTGAACGCCCTATCAGAAACGCACAGTTCAACGAACTGAAACCGGATTTTGATGCGCCTTTGTGCAGCATGCCCTTGTGAGCCGTCCTGGCTGGATGTGACGATTTGCAGCGGCGTCACCCGGACCCGCGGGTCCGGAACCCGGGGCGCTGTGCACTCCAACAACTCGGGAACATCGGCAGCGGGCCGTGTTGGCGCATGGGTCCGCCCGAACAGCAGAGACCGCCCGGCCCTGGTGGCCCGAGCGGTCTCTCTGCGTTCCGGCGGCGGCCGGGGCGGCTTGCCGCGTGCGGCACTCAGTGGGCGGCACTCCATGGGGCGGGCGTCGGGTCGTGACCGGTCAGCTCGCAACTGGCCGCCCACAGCCGCTCGGCGGTCGCGGTGTCGGCCAGGTGGTTCCAGAGCGGCTCGGTCCTGGGCGTGCCGCGCAGCCCGAACGCCCGGGGGCTCCACAGCTGACCGCCGCGCACGGCTGGGTCGAGCACGGCCCTGACGGCGGGCCACGCGGCGGCGTCCTTGCCCTGGACGACGAGCCCGAGCGGCAGGTGGCGCAGCCGCTCGCCGGTGGTGCGGACGTGGACGGGCGGGCGCGAGGGGGTGAGGGAGTCGAGCGCGCCGCCGGGGTGGACGAGCACGCTCAGCGTCGTGCTGCGGGCGGCGCGCAGGCGGCGGTCGAGTTCGAGGGCGAAGAGCATCTGGGCCAGCTTGGAGCGCGCGTAGGAGCGCTTGGGCCGATAGTCGCGCGTGCTCTGGAGGTCGTCGAGGTCCAGGCGTTCGGACTTGGCGGCGAAGCTGCCGGTGGTGACGATCCGGCTCCCGGGGGCGGCCGCGAGCAGGGGTGCCAGGTGGTGGGTCAGCGTGAAGTGCCCGAGGTGGTTGGTGGCGAACATCAGCTCGTGGCCGCCGACGGTCTCGCGGCGCGGCGGGTGGTCGAGCGCCACGCCGGCGTTGTGGACGACCGCGTCGAGCCGGTCCAGCCCGAGCGCGTCCACGGACGGGCCGAGCGAGTCGAGGTCGGCCAGGTCCAGGTGCAGGTGCTCCACCCTGGCCCCGGGGACGCGCGAGCCGATGGAGGCGATCGCCGCTTCGGCCCTCGCCCGGTCGCGGCTGCCGAGGACGACCGTGGCCCCGGCGGCGGCGAGCTGCTCGGCGACGAAGTACCCGATGCCCGCGTTGCCGCCGGTGACCAGGACGTTCCTCCCCTCGGCGCGGGGCAGCCGGTGGACGTCCCACGGCGAATCCTGGCGCCGGGCCTGGGGCCGGGGCCGGGCCTGGGCCTGGCGCTGGGGCTGGGGCCGGTGCTGGGGCTGGGGCTGGGAGGGCATGGCGGGCTCCTGGAACTCGGCGCGGTGGTCCGGCGGTACGGGCGGACCCGCGCATCGCAGCCGGTCCCGCCCGGTTCCCACGCTCCCGCGGGCCACTCGCATCCCACCGGCAGCTCACCGTCCGCGCTGTCAGCCGACCGGCACCGGGCAGGCCCGGCGCGAGGGGCGGGGCGCCCGGTGGCGCCTCCCGCCCCTCGCCGGCCGGTCCGGCTACTCGCGGGGGCGGCCCAGCAGGGCGGCCGAGGTCGAGTCGCCGACGCGGGTCGCCACCGCCCCCTTGAGCACGGTCAGTGCGGCCGGCAGCGCCGCGACCGCCGCCGCCTTGAGTGAGCTGATCGACGTGAGGTCGAACCTGTCGGCCAGCAGCAGGCCGAGGAACGCCGCGGCGTACGTGGCGACGGTGCGCTCGACCAGATCGAGGATGAACTTCCGCATGGTCAGGACTCCTTCGCGGTGGAGGCGGTGAGGTGCCGGTCTGTGCGCGACGGTCGCGCGGGCGTCGGGGTCGGCGTTCGGAAGGCATGCGGCAGGCGCCGTCGGGGAGTTGCCGCCCCTCATGTACACGTTCACGCCGTGGATTACGACGACGGTCCCGGCGGGCGATTCCGGCGGGCGGTTCCGGCGGCCCCGCGCCGTACGCCTCATCCCAGCGGGGCGCTCAGCTCCATGGCGCGCAGGGCAGCCGTCAGGGCCGGTGCGTCGCCGACGTCCAGGGCCGTGTCCGTCAGCTTGATGACGTGCTCGTCGCCGTGCGCCAGCGCCCGCTCGAAGACCTCCTCGGGGGTGAACGCGCCGGGCGGGACGTACGCGGCCGGCGCGGCGGGCGCGTACATCGCCGTCACCACCGCCGAGGCCGTCCAGGCCGCCCGCAGGCTCGCCGGCCACAGTGCCCGCGGGAGCGCGGGCAGCGTGCGCAGCACGGCGTTGGGGGCCGTGGCCGCGTGGACGAGCATCGTCTCCTCGCCGTGGCCGTGGGTGGCGTAGCGGTGGGTCGCCGCCCGTACCAGTTCGGCGAGGCGGCCGGGCACCTCCCCCGGGTACGGTGCCTCGACCGCGGCCCACACCGGCAGGGCCGTGACGCGGCCGAGCCTCGCCGGGAAGCCCCCGTCCCGGACGTCGACGGCCGGCACCGCGTCGAGGGCGGCGGCCGCGGAGGCGGCGCCCGGCAGGCGGTCGGGCACCGCGACGGTTCGGTGGCGGGCCGCCCAGTAGCCCAGGCCGTGGGCGAGTTCCGCCAGGCGCGGCCCGGTGGCCTCGCCGGCCAGCAGCGTGCGCACCGCATGGCCCACCCGGATCACCGGGTGCGTCGACCCGCCGTACAGGCCGGGCAGCAGCCGCGGCCACCACCGGGCCAGCACCTCGCGCCAGGGACGCTCGGCGACCTCCCGCTCGAAGTGGCCGATCCAGTCGGCCGCACGCCTCGGGTCGCCCAGCGCCGTGCGCCAGTTGGCGACCGTCACCGGCTCGACGCGGGGCGGGAGGTCCTCCAGCTTGCGCGCGTAGAGGTCGAGCCAGCGGTGCACCGACCGAGCCTGTCCGCGGGCGGTGAGGGCCTCGACGGCCATCGGCGCGTGGTTGGTGAGCCGTCCGAGCCGCTCGGGCCCGCAGGTGTGCAGTCGTTGGAGCGCTTCGTCCAGAATCCCTGTCGTGTCCACGGGAAAGGACCGTAGGCGGGACGCCGGGGCGGCGTAACGGGCTGGAGTCCTAGGCCCGGCCCGGGGCCGCCGCCCGACCACGGGCGTCGGGGGCCTCCGAAAGCGGCGGGCGGGTGGTCGCGCCGGGAGCGGCCGGGTTCCGGTCAGCCGGTGGGCGTGCCGACCCGGTCGCGTTCGAGGGCGGACCGCAGGGTCGACAGGGCCCGTGCGACCGCCGACAGCGAGGGGGCGTCGAGGGCGCCTCCGAGCAGTTCGGCCAGGGCGCCCGTGTAGGTCCGCTCGGCGTCCCGGACGAGCCGCGCACCGGCGTCGGTGAGGTCCAGCAGCGAGGACCGGCGGTCCGAGGGGTTGGGCCGGCGGGCCGCCCATCCCAGCTTCTCCAGGCGGTCGACGCCCTTGCTGGTCGCGCCGACGCCGATGGCGAACTCGGCGGCGATGTCCGCCACTCGGCAGCCCGGGTGGTCGCGCAGGTAGCCGAGGAACTCGTACTGCGAGAGGACGATCCCGTGCCGCTCGCGCAGACGGTCGCCGAGGGCGTTGTACAGGCGCGTCTCGCACCGGACCAGGTCGGCGAAGAGCCCGGGGAGCCCGGCCTCGGCACGGTCACCGCTCGATGTATATTCCACGGCATATAGTGTACCGGAAGCTACTTACGGCAGGAGCACGCCCATGAGCAGGGAGCAGCGCATCCGGGTCGACGGGTTCCTGCGGCAGCAGGGCCCCGCGGGGCCCCGGTCGGTCGAGGAGATCCGGGCCGGATTCCGGGAGCTGATGGCCCGGATGATCGTGCCCCACGACAGCATCCGCACCGCCCCGACGACGCTCGGCGGCCGCCCCGCCCTGCGGGTGGAGCCGATCGGCGGGCCCGGCACGGGAGAGCGGGCGGCCCCGGGCGCCGCCGGGACGATCCTCTACTTCCACGGCGGCGGCTGGGTCTTCGGCTCGCCAGGGACCGCCCTCTCCCTGACCGGGAACCTCGTGGCCAGGACCGGCCTCGGGGCGTACTCGCTGGACTACCGGCTCGCCCCCGAGCACCCCTTCCCGGCCGCGATCGAGGACGCCCTGAGCGCCTACCGCGCCCTGCTCGACCGGGGCGAGGACCCCTCGGCCGTCGTCTTCGCGGGCGACTCCGCCGGCGGTGGCCTGGCCGTCACCACCTGCCTCGCCGCGCGGGACGCGGGCCTGCCGCTGCCCGCCGCCCTGCTGGCCTTCTCCCCGGGCCTCGACGCGACCCGCAGCGGCGCGAGCATGGAGACCAGGGAGGGCGTCGACCCCGTCTTCACCCGCGCGGGACTGGAACGCACCGGAGCCATGTACCTCGCCGGGGCCGACCCGCACCAGCCGCTGCTCAGCCCGGCCGTCTGCGCCGACCTGACCGGCTTCCCCCCGATGCTGCTCCAGGTCGGCGGCAACGAGATGCTGCTGGACGACTCCACCCGCCTGGCCGCCCGGGCGAACGCGGCGGGCGTGGACGTCGTCCTCGACGTCACCGCCGACGTGCCGCACGTGTTCCAGGCGTTCGCCGGCGTCCTCGACGAGGCGGACGAGGCGCTGGACCGCGCCGCCCTGTTCCTGCGCCGGCGAGTCCGCGCGGCAGCCGCCCTGCGGACCAACGGCACGGTGTAGCAGGCCGGTTCGGCCCTTCTCGCGCGACCGGGCGGGGTCGGTCGCCGGCCGGCCGCTCGGTCGGTCGCCGGTCGGCCGCCGGTCGGCCGCTCGGTCGGCCGACGGACGGCGGCCCCGACCGCGGGGCGGAGGCGGCCCGGGTGCCGGCCCCTCTCCCCCGGGCGCCGTCCGGTCCCGCGTGGACACGGCCCGGGGGGCCGTCGAGGATGGATGCCGCAGGCGGCCCGCCGGGCGTGCGAGGAGGAGCGATGGATCCGTCGCACACGGCCCGGGCCCGTCGCCCGGCGACCGCCCGGGGCCCTGCGGGCCCGCGCCGGCTGCGCTTCGACGGCTGGATCGCCGGCATCGGCACGGCCTCCGGCACGCGCGTGGTCGTGGGCCACTGGGCGGCCTCGCCGTTCGGGCCGTTCTCCGACGTCATGGTCGAGCACGCCGACGGCACCCGGATCCTGCTGGCGCCCACCGAGGGGACAGCGGAGTTCATCGCCGACACGTACGCCTTCGACCGGGTGCGGGTCGTACCGGTCGCGGTGCAGCGGGGCGCGACGCGCTGGCGGGTCACGGCGGGCCCGCTCGACCTGCGCTTCACCACCGGACGGCGCGGCGTTCTGGGGCTCGCGCTCAGGGCGGTGCCCGGGCCGATCGCGGCCCGGCCCGGCTGGACCGCGCTGACCGACCCGCTCGCCCGGCTCCTGCTCGGCGTGCGGACCCGCGGCACCGCGGGCCGGGGCCGGCGCGAGTGGTACGGCGTCCGCGACCTCCACGCGGTCACCGCGGTGACCGCCGTGCTCGACGGCCGACGGCTCGGCCCGCTCGCACCGGTCGCACCGGTGCGGTTCGGCTTCGGTTCCACCCCGCGGCGGCCCTCGCTCGTCCGCGTGACGACCACCGTGGCCACGCGCTGACGGCGCTGGCGCGTACCGACATGCACCGACGCGCACCGACGCGCGATCACATGGGCGTCCGTTCGCTCAACTCCGTGGACCCGCCCGGGCCGTGGCGGCTCGGACGCGCCGTCGCCCACCCGGCCGTCGGCGTGACCGTTCCCCTGGAGGTGGCCGCGGACCACCCGGCGACGGCCCGCGTGCTGGGTACCCACTACCCCGACGACGACATGCCCGACACCCAGTTGCTCATCGCGACGTTCTCCGCCATGGCCCTGCTGACCTGCCTGTGGTTCGTCGTCACCGGCCTGCGAAGCCGCTCCCGCACGCCGTCGCCGGCCCCCGGTGGCCGGCCCGCGGAGCCCGCGAGCCCCTGAGCGCGCGCGGGCCCTCGCGAACGGGTCGCCGTACGGACGTGGCCCGGGCCTACCGGGGCCCGTGCGGGCTGCCGATCCGCAGCAGATTGCCGCTGCGGTCGACCAGGGCGAACTCCCGCATCCGGTAGGCGGTGTCGGCGGGCGGGGTCAGGCGGCTGCCGGTGGCCGGGTCGGTGGGCACGCCGTGCCGGGCCCAGTCGCGGTGCAGTGCGTCCGCGTCCCGCACCTGCAGGTAGCAACCGGCGGCGGTGGACAGCGGGTCCACCCCGGGGTCGTGGCGGAAGTGCAGTTCGACCGTGCCCCGGACGAGGATCAGGTAGCCGTCCTCGCCGTCCCAGCGCCCGCGCGGCTCGAAGCCCAGGCGGGCGTAGAACTCCTGGGTCTCGTCCAGGTCCCGGCTGGGCAGGACCGGCACCGCGTACTCGTCCATGGCGCCACCGTAGGCCACGCCGCCGACGATCGCCCCGGCGGCGGGGCGGCGAACCGGTGGACCGGTGGACCGGTGGCCGCTGGAGCCCGGCTGCTCCGAATCGACCCGGCGGCCGGCGGCCGGCGGTGGACGCGCTCGGCAACCGGCCGGGCACGGAGGGGAGTTGAGTACGGGCGCGGATTGCGGGGCCGGGTGCGGGCGGGACAGGGTGTGGGGCGCAGACGCGTGTGCGACCCGAGAGGACCCCCTGCTGGTGAAGAAGCTGCTGAAGGACGTGGCCACGAGCCTCGTCCACCTCGTCGTCATGCTGGTGAACCCGGTCCTCAACGGTGTGCAGTCGCTGCGGGCGATGCACTGGCCCACCGAGCGGCGCAGGCTGAAGCTGATCGACTCGCCGGCGGCGCGGGCGGCCCGGGCGGCGGAGCGGGAGCGGATCCGGGGACTGGTCGAGGCGCTGGGGGCGGTGGAGGGGGTCGAGCACGTGCTGACCCAGGTCCTGGACCAGTCCACCCTCCCGTCCTCCTACGGCCTGGACCACCCCCGGGACACCCTGCTGGTCTGCCGGATCTACGCCCGCGCCTACTTCGTCGTCCGGGAGGACGCCGGGGACGTCCTCGACGTCCTCGACGCCCTGCGGCGGATCGAGGCGGCGGACGTGGCCCCGTGGCAGGCCCACGGCCAGGGGCCGGACCCGGCCGGCAGCCTCGACCACGCGCTGCGCTGGCACCGCGACGGCGGAGTCGACGCCGACGGCCGGCGGATGCAGTCCCCCTGCCTGTCCAGCCCCGGCGCGACGCTGACCTGGGACCGGGACGGCATCCCCAACCGGGACCCGATCCCGGCGGGCCCGTACATCAACCGGCTCTACGTGTTCGAGCAGACGCCGGCGGACGTGGACGCGGCGCAGCTGCTGAGCGAGGTCCGCGCGGACGGGCGGGGCGTGGTCCTGGAGCTGGCGTTCGGTGCGAACTGGGTCGGCTACTGCCAGTACCACAAGGTGGCGCGCGGCGGTTTCCTGGGACGCGGGCGGCTCTGAGCCGGGGCTCCGGGGGGCAAGGGCGCTTCGGGCGGCGCCCGGAGCGGCCGGGAAGGCCGTCCGGGCGCGCCTCACCCGTTCAGCCGCGGCTCAGCACTGGGGGCGGCGGCCGTGGTTGGCCCCGCGCCTGGCCCTGGCCTTCTTCTTGCGTCGGCGCTTCGACGACATGGCCACTCCTCTCGCGACCGGGACACTCCCGGGCTACCACCGTTCCACACCCGGGCGGGCCCGGCCCGTCGAGCGGACCGGAGCCGTCGGGCGGCCCGGACCCGGCGGGCGGCGGCGTGCGGGGCTCAGGCGCCGTCGCCCGCCAGGGCCGCCCGCCAGGCCGGGCTGTCCACGTAGTGGTTGTCGAAGCGCTCCGCCGAGGCGGCGATCGCGCCCGGGTCGCTCTCGCCGCGCATGACGCTGCCCAGCAGGCGCAGGTAGTCGAAGCGGTCCATGCCGGGGGTGAACACGCACAGCACGTCGGCCTCGGCGCCGGGGGCCGCGGCGAAGGCGTGCGGGGTGTGCGGGGGCACGGCGAGGAAGTCGCCCGCGCCCAGCACGGAGACCTCCTCGCCGACCAGCACCCGCAGCGAACCGCTGATCACGAAGAACAACTCCCAGGCCCGGGTGTGGAAGTGGGCGGGTGCTCCGGGGGCGCCGGCGGCGAAGGTGGAGCGGTAGACGGTGAAGCCGCCCTCCTCCGGGGCCGAGTCGGCCAGCAGGGTCATGGTGGAGCTCGGGTCGGTGCAGGTCTCGGCCTCGGCGCAGCGGGTCAGGACGGGGGCGGTGGTGTTCTTCGTCGTCGTCATGTGACCAGCCTATGGGTGGAAAGACCGTCGATCAGGTGGCAATCGGCGACGGTTTCCATGGGTCAATTCCGTCCTGTGGCCGGGCCCGTGCCGTCCTGCCGGGGGCGGTCGGTCGGGACGGTCGGTCGGGGGTGGTCAGTCGGGGAGGTTGCCGTTGCCGCCCAGGTTCGCCACCATGCGGCGCAGCACGTTGATGGTGGTCACGAACTCGTCGGTGTCGATGCCCTGGTGGGCGCGTTCGCTGATCCTCAGGTTGCGTTCGCGGGCGCGCAGGCGGCCGGCCTCGCCCTCCTCGGTGAGGGTGAGGGCGCCGTCGGCGTCCTCGGTCAGCCAGCCGCGGGCGATCAGGTCGTCGTAGACGGTGTCGAAGGCGGTGTCCTGGTCGTCGTAGGGGGTGAGCCGCTCGGTCAGGGTCGTGCGGGTCCATCCGCCGGGGCGGCCGGCCGCGTGGTTGAGCGTCCACCAGTGGGGCTGGGTGAGGCCTTCCACCGCCAGTTGTTCGCGCAGGCCGTCCACCACCAGGCGGCGGTAGACCTCGCCGGTCCATGCCCCGATGGGCTGGGCGGCTATGATCTGCGGTTCGTAGGTCTTGATCGTCATGTCCGGTGCTCCTTCGGCCGATCGACGATCGACTGATCGTCAGGACGCGACCGACCGTAGGACCTCAAGCCGACTTGAGGTCAAGGCGGATCGGGGGGCCGGATCCCCGGTTGCGGCCAACTCCCTTCTAGGCTGGCCGACATGAAGACCGCACCGGCGCTCGCCACCGCCCTCGCCCTGTCCGCGGCCACCGTGCTCACCGCAGCCGTCCCCGCCTCCTCCGCTCCCTCGGCGCCCTTCGCCGCCCCCGCCTCCGCTTCCTCGGCCGGCGCCGATCAGCTGGAGCCCTACCGCCGCCAGCCGCTCGCCTGGGCCGCCTGCCAGGAGCCGCAGTTGGCCGCCGCCGGCGCCGAATGCGCCTCCCTGACCGTGCCGTTGGACTACCGCGAGCCGCGGGGCCGCACCCTGTCCCTGGCCGTCTCCCGGATCAGGTCCGCGGACCCGGCCAAGCGCCGGGGCGTCCTGCAGACCAACCCCGGCGGCCCCGGCGACCGCGGGCTGGACATGCCGGTCGCGCTGCGGGAGCAGCTGGCCCCCGGGACGGCGGCAGCCTACGACATCGTCGGCATGGACCCGCGCGGGGTCGGCGCCGGGAGCCCGGACTGCGGCCTGACCCGCGGCACGTGGCTGCGCTCGGCCGGCACCGGCCGGGCGGGCTTCGAGCAGGCCTGGCGCCTGACCAAGGCCGACGCGGACGCCTGCTGGAACAAGCACCCCGATCTGCTGCCCCACCTGACCACCCGCAACACCGCCCGGGACGTCGACGTGCTGCGCGCGGCGCTGGGCGAGCAGCGGACCTCCTTCTTCGGGCAGTCCTACGGCGCGATGCTGGGGGCGGTGTACGCGCAGCTGTTCCCGCAGCGCGTCGACCGGCTGGTGCTGGACAGCGCCCTGGACCCGGCGCGGTACGGCATGGGGGCGTTCCAGGACATGGCCGGCGCCAACGAGCGCGCCCTGGACGAGTTCGCCGCCTGGGCCGCGCCGCAGGACGGCGCCTACCACCTGGGCGCCACCCCGGCGGCGGTGCGGGCCACCGTCGAGCAGCTGGTGCGCCGGGCCGAGGCGGCGCCGATCGCCGTCGACGGCTTCCGGCTCGACGGGGCCCTGCTGCCGGTGCTGCTCGCGGTCTGCCTGAGCGACGACCGCGACGGCGCCCTGTGCGCGGACGTGCTGCGGCAGTTGCTGGACGCCGCCGACGGCCGGCCGGTCCAGGCGGGCCCGGCCCTGCACCAGCTGCTGACCATGCTCCTCGCCCCGGGCCCGGAGGCCGGCGCCGGCCTGTCGTCCGCCCTCGGCATCCTGTGCGACGACGTGGCGATGCCGCGTTCGGCCCCCTGGTACCGCGACGCCGTCGAGCGCTCCCGCGCCGCCGAACCGGTCTTCGGCCCGGTCTACAACGCCCCCGTCCCGTGCGCCGCTTGGCGCAGCGCCCCGCTGGAGCCGCCCGTCGAGGTCCGCAACGCCGTCCCCGCCCTCCAGCTCCACGCGACCGGCGACACCCACGCGACCTACCAGGGCGCCCTGGCGCTGCACTCCCGCCTGCCCGGCTCCCGCCTGGTGACCGTCCCGGGCCGCGTCCACACCCTCTACCTCAACGCCTACAACGCGTGCGCGAACGCGGCGGTGGACGCCTACTTGTCCTCGGGGGCGCTGCCGGCCGCGGACACCGTCTGCTGAACCGATGCGCGTGCGCAGCGGTGCCCCTCGCCCGTTCCTGGAGTTCCGCGTGGGCGGCTTCCGCCCGACCCTGCAGTCCCGGCCCCGCCATCCGGCCGTCCTGCTCCTCGGCAGCCCGGCGGTCAGTGCCCTGACCGCCGTGCTCGCCCTGCGCCGCTAACCGGCGCCCTCGTGCAGGAGCGCCTCGAAGGCCGCCACCGCCGGCGGCACCCGCTGCCCGCGCCTGGTCACCGTGTACACCTGCCGGACCGGGGTGTCGTCCGGGTGCAGGGGGACCAGGGCGATGCCGGGGCGGCCGACGCGGGCGGCGAGGGAGGGGATCAGGGTGGCGCCCAACCCGGCTGCGACCAGGCCGAGTTTGGCGGTCCAGGCGGCGACGGTGTACTCGATGCGGGGCTGGAACCCGCTGCGGACGCAGGCGGCGAGGAGGGTGGATTCGGCGTGGCGGCGGGCGGCGATCCAGGGTTCGTCGGCGAGTTCGGCCAGCCGCAGGCGGCGGCGTCCGGCGAGGCGGTGCCCGCGCGGGAGGGCGACCAGCACCGGGTCCTCCATCAGCGGGCGGAAGTCGAAGCGGTCGCCGTCGTCGGCGGGTTCGGTGTACGAGGCGACGAGGGCGAGGTCGACGGCCCCCTCGGCGAGCAGGTCCAGCAGGTGCGCCGCCAGCCCCTCGGTGAGGCCGATCTCCACGTCCGGGTGTGCGGCGCGGAAGGCGGCGAGGGCGCCGGGGACGAGGTCGGCGTTGGCGCTGTCGAAGGCGCCCACCCGCAGCCGTCCCGCGGTGAGTTCGGTGAGGGCGGTCAGGTCGCGCCGGGTGGCGTCGAGCCGTTGCAGCATCGCCTCGGCGTGCGGCAGCAGGGCGCGGCCGTGCTCGGTCAGCCGTACGCCGCGCGCCAGCCGGTCGAACAGCGGCGTGCCCAACTCCCCTTCCAGGGTGGCGATCTGGCGGGAGATCGCGGACTGGGTGTAGCCCAGGCGCTCGCCGGCGGCGGTGAAGGAGCCCAGGTGTGCGACGGTGCGGAAGACGTCCAGCCAAGCCATGTCCATTGCGCATGACTACCATGCCGGACATTCGCTTGTCGCCTGGCTCGTGGCTGCCTAGCGTGGCGGCCATGAAGAAGACCGCTTTTCTGGGACTGGGCCGGATGGGCCTGCCGATGGCCCGCCGACTCGCCGACACCGGGCACCCGTTGACCGTCTGGAACCGCTCCCCCGGCCGCGCCGCCGGCCTCACCGGGGTCACCGAGGCCGCCACCCCGGCCGAGGCCGTGCGCGGCGCGGACGTCGTCGTCACCATGCTGTCCGACCCGGCGGCCGTCGCCGAGGTGGCCGGGCGGTGCGCGGCGGAGCTGGCGCCGGGCGCGCTGTGGATCGACATGTCCTCGATCGGCCCGCGGGCGACCGCCGACCTGCGCGCCGGGCTGCCGGACGGCGTCGCCCTGGTGGACGCCCCGGTGCTGGGCAGCACGGGCCCGGCGGCCACCGGCGGCCTGACGGTCTTCGCGGGCGGCGAGGACGCGGACCTGGACCGCGCGCAGCCCGTCCTGGAACAGCTGGGCCGGGTGCGGCGCTGCGGCGGCCCGGGCTCGGGCGCGGCGCTGAAGGTGGTGGTGATCGGCGCGATCGTCGCCTGCGTCACCGCCCTGGGCGAAGTCCTGGCGGTGGCCGAGGAGTTGGGCGTGCCGCAGGAGCAGGCGCGGGAGGTGCTGTCGGCCGGGCCGCTCGCGGGGGTGGCGGCCCGGGCGTTCGGCACGGAGTCGGACTTTCCGGTCCGGCTGGCCGCCAAGGACCTCGCCCTGGCGGGCGGCGGCCCGGTGCTGGCGGCGGCCCGCGAGGTGCTGCTGGCGCACCCGGAGATCGCCGAGCAGGACCTGTCGGCGGTGCTGGGGGCGCTGCGGCGCGGCCGGTAGGGCGGCCCGGCGCCCGCACGCCGGCGCCCCGACCAGGGGGCCGGGGCGCCGGTGCGCGGGGCGGGTGGCCCGTCAGTCGTGCGAGAAGGTGATCCGCGGCAGCACCCGGTCCAGCCAACGCGGGGTGTGCCAGGCGGCGTGCCCGGTCAGGCGCAGCAGGACGGGCAGCAGGACGAGCCGCACCAGGGCCGCGTCGAGGAGGACGGCGGTGCCGAGCACGATGCCCATCTCCTTGGGCGGCAGCGGGCCGGACAGGGCGAAGGTGAAGAACACCGCGACCATGACGCCGGCGGCGGCGAAGACGACCCGGCCGGAGTGGGCCAGGGCGCCGGTCATGGCGGCCTTGGGGTCGCCGGTGCGTTCGTAGTGCTCCTTGGCGGAGGCCAGGAGGAAGACGGTGTAGTCCATCGCGATGGCGAAGATCATCGCGAAGAAGAACACCGGTGCCCAGCCGTCGAGGAAGCCCTGCGGGGTGAAGCCCAGCAGGCCGGCTCCGTGGCCGTCCTGGAAGACCAGGCGGGCGACGCCGAAGGCGGCTCCGGTGGACAGCAGGCTGGCGGCGGTGCCGAGGGCGGCGATCAGCGGGGCGCGCAGGGCGGCGAGCAGCAGCAGGAAGCCGAGGGCCATGACGACGCCGATGACCAGCGGGGTCTTCTCGGTGAGCAGGTGCTGCAGGTCGAGGTTCTCGACGGCGGCGCCGCCGACCATGGTGCCGGCGGGCAGTTCGGCGCGCAGGGTGTGGACGGTGCCGGAGAGGTCGGGGCTGGAGGGGTCGACGGTGGGCACGGCCTGGATCATCGACCAGCCGGAGCCGTCGGCGGCCGGCTGGGCGGGCATGGCGGCGGCGATGCCGGGGGTGGCGGCGACCCGGGCGGTGACGTCGGCGGCCCGGTCGGTGGGGGTGAGGATCTGCAGGGTGCCGGGGGCGCCGGGGCCGAAGGCCTGCTGGACGGAGGTGTAGCCGGCGCGGGCGCTGGCGTCCTCGGGCAGGACGGTGATGGACGGCATCGCGGTGCGCAGGCCGATGACGGGGGCGGCGAGGGCGATCAGTGCGGCGAGGGCGAGGGCGCCGTAGCGCAGCGGGTGCTTCCACAGGCGTTCGCCCCAGGCGGCGAAGCGCGGGGAGGCGGAGGTGTCGGATCGGGCGGACCTGGACCGGGGCAGGGCGAGGGCGTCGACGCGGTGGCCGAGCCGGCCGAGGACGGCGGGCAGCAGGGTGAGGGTGGCGGCGAGGACGAAGAGGACGGCGAGCATGATGCCGCCGGCCATCGAGCGGAACGCCGGGGAGGGGGCGAGCATGACGGCGGAGAGGCTGATCAGGACGGTGGCGCCGGAGAGCAGGACGGCCTTGCCGGCGGTGTCCATGGTCTCGGCGACGGCGCGCACGGCGTCCGCGGCCCCGGCGGTGCCGCGCGCGGTGCGGGCCCGGCGGGCGGCGCGGAAGCGCACGACGAGGAAGAGCGCGTAGTCGATGCCCAGGGCGAGGGCGAACATCATGGCGAAGTTCATCGCCCAGACGGAGACCGGGAAGAGGTGGCTGATCAGCACCAGGGAGCCGGCGGAGGCGGCGAGGCCGGCCATGGTGAGCAGCAGGGGCAGGCCGGCGGCGACGAGGGAGCCGAAGGCGAGCACCAGGATGGCGAGGGTGACCGGCCAGGACATGAACTCGGACTTCATCATGGCGTCGTGGTTGGCCTTGTTGAAGTCGCTCCACAGGACGGAGGCGCCGGTGGCGTGGACGCCGACGCCGTCGGTGGACAGGGCGCCCAGGGGTTCCTTGAGGTCGTCGGCGGCGCGGACCATGTCGTCGGGCGAGGCCTTGGCACCGGCGAGCAGGACGGCGGTGCGGCCGTCGGGGCTGATGGTGGCGCCGGGCTGGGGGGCGATGACGGTGGAGACCCGGGGGTCGGCGGCGGCGAGGTCGCCGGCCGCGGTGATCACCTGCTGGACGGCCGGGTCGGTGACGGGGCGGTCGGCGGCGACGACGATCTGGATCGCGGAGGAGGCGTTGCCGGCGAAGTGCTGCTCGGCGAGTTCGCGGACCTGGACGGACTGGGAGCCGTTGGCCTGCCAGCCGGCGCCGGACAGTGCGGTGGTGACCTTGGGGGCGAAGGCGCCGAGGCCGATGACGACGATCAGCCAGCCGACCAGGACAGCCTTGAAGTGCCGGGTGGACCAGACGCCGAGGCGGCCGAGCGGCCCGGGTCGGCCGCCCTCGGGGGCGCCGCCGCTCGCGGGGGCGTCGGGGGGCGGGGCGGCGGGCCGTACGGCTTCGGCGGGGCGGTTCACGGGGGCTCCGTTCTCGGGTGTCCGGGGTGCCGGATGCCCGAAAAAATACGGGTGGGGGTATCTCGACCTGCGACAACAGCACCCATCCCGCGGTTCATTCCCCCACCGGCCGACCACCGTCCGGCGGCCCCGCCCGTAGCGCCGCCGCCCCGGCCGGTCGGCCCGGTCGGCCCGGTCGGCCCGGTCGGCCCGGTCGGCCCGCTAGCCGATCACCGCGTCCACCTCGACCTCCACCAGCCACCGCTCGTCGATGAAGCGCGACACCTCCACGAAGGTGGTGACCGGGCGGATCTGCGCGAAGCGCTCGCCGTGGGCGCGCGCCGCCTCCCGCCACTGGCTCATGTCGGTGAGCATGATGCGGGTCCGCACGACGTCCGCGAGCGTGGCGCCCGCCTCCCGCAGGGCGGCCTCGGCGATGTCCAGGCAGCGGACGGTCTGGGCGTGGACGTCGCCCTGGCCGACCGGCGCGCCGTCCTCGCCGATCGGGGCGGTGCCCGCGACCGCGACGTAGTCGCCCTTGCGCACGGCCCGGGAGAAACCGATCCGCGGTTCGAGGGGCGAGCCGGAACTGACTGTCTGTCGAGTGCTCTCCATCGCCCCATCGTGCCGCACCGGGGTGCGCGCCGGGCCGTCCGCCTGCGCGAACGCCCCCGCGCGCCGCCCGGCCCGCGGGCAGGTGCCCGCGGGCCCGTCGGGCCCTTCGAGGTCGAGCGGGATCGGGATCCCCACGCATCGGCCTCCGGCCCCGGAGGCGTCCCGTCGTCCGGGCGGGCGGATCAATCCCCTTGCGCCGCGACATGATCGACGTAGGCTGACGGACCATGGCATGCCGCATCAGCGAACTGGTCATCGAAGCCGCCGACCCCGAGCGGCTCGCCGCGTTCTGGAGCGAGGTCCTCGGCTACGTCGAAGTCGGCCGCGAGGGCGGCGGCACCATCGAGATCGGGCCGCCCGGCACCGGCTTCGGCGGCCCGCAGCCCACCCTCTTCTTCCTCCCCAACAGCGAGCCGAGGCCCGGCAAGCTCCGGCTGCACATCGACGTCAACCCCACCGACCGCGACCAGGACGCCGAGCTGGAGCGGCTGCTCGCCCTCGGCGCCGAGCCGGTCGACGTCGGCCAGCCCGCCGACGCCGCCTGGCACGTCCTGGCCGACCCGGAGGGCAACGAGTTCTGCCTGCTGCGCACCCGGCTCCAGCCCGTCTGACCCGCCCCGGGCCGCCACAGGCCGCACAGGCCGCCGGCCGGCCGCTACCTCGTGCGCGGCTGGTTGAAGCGCAGCATGTTGCCCGACGGGTCGCGGAAGGCGCAGTCGCGCACCCCGTAGGGCTGGTCCATCGGCTCCTGGAGGACCTCGGCGCCGGCCGCCCGCAGCCGCTCGAAGGTGGCGTCGCAGTCGTCGGTGCGGAAGATGACACCGCGCAGCAGGCCCTTGGCGAGGAGTTCGGCGGCGGCCCGGCGGTCGGTCTCGGAGGCGTGCGGGTCGGCCAGCGGCGGCTCCAGGACGATCTCCACACCGGGCTGGTCGGGCGAGCCGACGGTGACCCAGCGCATGCCCTCGAAGCCGACGTCGTTGCGCACCTCGAAGCCGAGGACGTCGCGGTAGAAGGCGAGCGCCCGGTCGTGGTCGTCGACGGCGATGAAGCACTGCGCGAGTTCGATGCTCATGCGCGTCACGCTACGGGAGCGCCGGGGCCGCCGTCCCGCCGGGCACCCTCGGCGTCCTCAGCACCCTTGACCCCCTTCGTCCCCTTGGCCTCCTTGGCCTCCTTGGCCTCCTTGGCCTCCTTGGCCTCGGCGCGGCGCACCGGGCGGGTGCGGACCTTGGCGATGCAGGCCGGGATCGCCGCGCCCGGCTCGTGGTCGCCGGCCCGGTAGGCGCTGGGGCTCTGCCCGACCAGCTCGGTGAAGCGGGTGCTGAAGGAGCCCAGCGAGGTGCAGCCCACCGCCATGCACACCTCGGTCACGCTCAGGTCCCCGCGCCGCAGCAGCGCCTTGGCCCGCTCGATCCGTCGGGTCATGAGGTAGCTGTACGGGGTCTCGCCGTAGGCGGTGCGGAAGCTGCGCGAGAAGTGGCCGGAGGACATCAGCGCGGTACGGGCCAGCGCCGGCACGTCCAGCGGCTGCGCGTACTCGCGGTCCATCCGGTCCCGGGCCCGGCGCAGCCGCACCAGGTCGTCGATCGGCACCCGGCCCGCCGGGGTCGCACGGGAGGACGGCGGCACGGGCGGGGACGGCGGCACAGGCTGCGGCGCTGACGGGGGCGGGGGCGTGGACGGGGAGGACACACCGGCCACCGTACCGAGCGCCGCCGACAGTCGCCGTCCCCCGCCCGGCGCAGCCCGCTCGCGCCCGCCCCGCCGCGCCGACCACCCTGGAGGGACGGCCGGGCGGCGGAGAGGACGGCAGGGGTGGACCGCAAGGATCAGCAGCCCGCCGCCCCGCGCGCCCCCGCCAACCGGACGGTGGTGCTCGGCGTGCTGGCCGCCACCGCCGCCGTGCTGCTGGTCCAGGCGGCCAGCGGCACCAGCTCCCGCCTGGTGCTGCTGCTGGTGTTCCTGCCCGCGCTGATGGCGGGTCTGGGCACCATCGCCCAGACGGTGGCCGTCTCGGTGTGGGTGACCGCCGTGGTCGTGCTCCATTCGCTGGTGGTCCCGCCCGGCGACCTGTCGGCCCGGCTTGGCACCCTGGTGGGCGTGGTCGCCGCCGAGGCTGCCGTGATCGGCCTGTGCGCGCGGCGGGTGCGGCGCGAGCGGCAGCTGTCGCGGATGCGGCAGAGCGCCGTCGCCCTCCAGCGCCAGCTGCTGCGCCCGCTGCCCGTCACCACCCCGGACGTGCGCCTGGACGGGCTGTACCGGCCGGTGGAGGAGGACGCCATGGTCGGCGGCGACCTGTACGACGTCGCCGAGACCCCGCACGGCACCCGGGTGCTGGTCGGCGACGTCCAGGGCAAGGGCCTGCCCGCGATCGGGACGGGCTTCGCGGTGCTGAGCGCCTTCCGGGAGGCGGCCTTCCGCGAGGCGCGGCTGCCCGCCGTCGCCGATGCCCTGGAGGCGGCGGTGGAGCGGCACAACGCGTACGCGGTGCAGAGCGGCGAGCAGGAGCGGTTCGTCACCGCCACCGTGCTGTGCGTCGGCGGCCCGGACGGGAACGGCACCGGGAACGGGAACGGCACCGGGAACGGGACCGGCGAAGGGGCCAGGACCGGAGAAGGGGACGGCTCCGCCACCGAGGTACGGGCCGTCAACTGCGGCCACCTCTCCCCCTACCTGCTGCACGCCGACGGCCGCGTGGAGCCCGTCCCCCTGGACGCCGGCATCCCGCTCGGCCTCGCCGCCCTGGCCGCCCCCGGCGAGCCGCGCCCCGTGCGGCGCTTCGCGCTGCCCGGGGACGGGGTGCTGGTCCTGCTCACCGACGGCATCACCGAGGCGCAGGACGCCTCCGGCACGTTCTACCCGGTCGAACAGGGCCTGGCCGACCTCGCCGCCACCCCCGCCGACGCCCTGCCCGAGGCCCTCGACCGGCGGGCCCGGCGCTGGAGCGGCGGCCACAGCCGCGACGACGTCACCGTCCTCGCCCTGCGCCCCGCCCCGTAGCCGCCCCACCCGCCGCCCCGCCCCGCAGCCGCCGGACCCGCGGCCCGGGCCCCCGTCGGAGCGGTACGGGCCCGCACGGGGCGCATGAGGCCGTACAGGGGTCGCATGCGGATCGCACGGGGTCGTACGGGCCCGTCCGTGGGGCCGTCCGACCCTTGACCCCCGGCTGCGGGCTCCACCTGCGGCGATCTAGGGTGCAGACATGATCCCCACACCGATATCCGAGCCCGAGCCCGGCCCGCTCGACGGCCCCACGGACGACTTCCTGACCGACCCCGCCCAGGCGCTGCGGGTGATGATGCAGGGCAACGCCCGGTTCGTCGCGGGCAACCCCGAGCACCCCAACCAGGACGCCGGGCGCCGCGCGGCGCTCGCCCCGGCGCAGCGGCCCTTCGCGGTGCTGTTCGGCTGTTCGGACTCCCGGCTGGCCGCCGAGATCATCTTCGACCAGGGCCTGGGCGACCTGTTCGTGGTGCGCACCGCCGGGCACGTCACCGGTGCGGAGGCGCTGGGCAGCATCGAGTACGGGGTGAGCGTGCTGGACTGCCCGCTGGTGGTGGTGCTGGGCCACGACTCCTGCGGTGCGGTGGCGGCGGCGCTGGAATCCCTGGAGCAGGGGCAGCTGCCGGGCGGTTTCGTCCGGGACGTGGTGGAGCGGGTGACCCCGAGCGTGCTGTCCGCGAAGGCGGCGGGCATCGAGGACAGCGACGGGATCGTGGACGAGCACATCCGCCAGACCGTGGACCTGCTGGTGGAGCGCTCGCAGGCGCTGGCCGCGAAGGTCGCCGAGGGGAAGGTGTCCGTGGTGGGCCTGTCCTACCGGCTGCGCGACGGCCGGGCCCGGCTGATCGCCGCCCGGGGGCCGGTGGGCTGACGGAGCGCCCGCCGCGGCGGGCCCTGCCGTCCTCGGGAGCCGCAGGACCTGCGGGACCTGCGGGAACGCGATGTCCGATCACCGCCAGCGCCCCCGGCCGGGCCGGGGCAGAGTCGGTGACCGCAACGATTCCCCATCCCGAGGACGGCAGTTCCCGTGCACAAGGTCATCGATCTCAAGGTTCTCTACTTCGGCACCCCGGTGGTGCTGATCGGATCCCGCAACGAGGACGGCAGCGCCAACCTCATGCCGATGTCCTCGGCGTGGTGGCTGGGGCAGTCCTGCGTGCTGGGTCTGGGCGACAGCTCCCAGACCGCCGCCAACCTGCGGCGCGAGGGCGAGTGCGTGCTCAACCTGCCGTCCTCCGCGCAGGTGGACGCCGTGGACGCCCTCGCGCTGCTGACCGCCGCCCCGCGGATCGCCGAGTACCGGCTGAAGCAGGGCTACCGCCACGAGCGGCGGAAGTTCGCCGCCGCCGGTATGACCGAGCTGCCCGGCGAGCTGGTGCGGGCGCCGCGTGCCGCCGAGTGCCCGGTGCAGCTGGAGTGCCGGGTGGAGTCGGCGACGGCGCTGACGGGCGGCGGGCGCACCGCCTTCGAGGTGTCGGTGGTGCGCGCCCACGTCGAGGAGAGCCTGCTGGTGCCCGGCAGCGACCACTACGTCGACCCGGTCGGCTGGGACCCGCTGATCATGAAGTTCTGCGAGTTCTTCGGCGACGGGCGGCGCCTGTCCCCCTCCCGCCTCGCCGAGGGCTGGCAGATGCCCGGGCGGCTGCCAGCCGCCGTGTGACGTGACGCCGGCTCAGCCCTCGGGCCCCCGACTCAGCCCCCGACTCAGCCCCCGGCTCAGCCCTCGGGCCCACCCGCTCGGCCCTCGGGCCCCCGGCTCACGGCCGCGCTCCCCCGCTCACGGCGCGACGGTCGCCCCGCAGGAGTCGCACACCCGCGTCGCGGGCAGTTCCAGGAAGCAGGTCGGACAGATCGCCGGCGGGCGCGGCGGGGCGGCGACGGCGGCCTTGCGCTCCACCGAGGCGCGCAGGCGCGGGGCCAGGGCGGGCGTGCCGCCGTCGGCGGGCAGGTCGGCGCCGAAGTGCCGGTAGCAGGCCAGGCGGGCGGCGGCCGCGTGCTGCTCGCGGTCCATCTCCGCGGCCACCGGCGGCTGGCCGGCCACCGCCAGCACCTCCTGGTAGCCGGGGCCGACCCGGCCGTCCGTGGCGTGCACCACCAGGGCCGTCAGCGGCGGGTCGCCGCGCCGGTGCGCCTCGCGGATCACCAGGGACAGCACCTTGCCGATCCAGTGCCGCTGGTTGACCCGGGTGCGTACCCCGGAGGCCTCCTGCACCGCCTCGGCCAGGTCCGCGTAGCTGATCACCGCGTGGTAGCGGCGCGCCACCTCCACCAGGGCGGGGTAGGCCGCCCTGGTCCACACGATGTGCGCCTGGGTGGCGCCGACCGCCGCGCCGTCCGACACCCGCCAGTAGCTGTGCTGCTCCGTCATCCGCCCGCCCCTGTCCGTCTTGTCCGTGTCTGTCCTCCGCAGTCCCCCGCCGCAGCGAGGCTACCCCGCCCCGGAACGGCACCCTCGGGCGGGGCCTCGCCTCGGACGGGGCTTGACTTCAAGTCCTGTTGAAGTCGTGGAATGGGTGCCGACCGCAGCCGTACGGGCAACCCCGCGGTCGATGCCCCGCCCGTACGGACCCGTACCGGGGCCGGGGCCGCCGTCTTCCCGATCGTGCCGACGGCGGCCCCGGCTCCGGGTCCTCCCGCCCCCGTCCACGCCGCGGCTGTGAGCCGGATCACGGTTGAGGTTGACCTCGGGTCAGGGTGCAGGCTCCCCTCATCGGGCCCGATGACCACGCGGGCCCCACGGATACGAGGGGGCAGCATGTCCACCACCCACCACGCCGGCCACCACCTCGGCCACGGTCCGGACCGCCCGGAGCTGCGGCGGGCGATCGAGGAGATCGCCGAATCCGGCTTCCTCGGGGTGCAGGTGCGGGTGAACGACGCGCGCGGCGAGTGGGTCGGCAGCGCCGGGGCCCGCGAGCTGGGCCGCGACGGCAGGCCGCCGGCCGACGGGCACTTCCGCGTCGGCAGCGTCACCAAGAGCTTCGTCGCGACCTCGGTGCTCCTGCTGGTCGCCGAGGGCCGGCTGGCCCTGGACGACCCGGCCGGCGACCACCTGCCCGGGTTCGGGCTGGACCGGCGGATCACGGTGCGGATGCTGCTGCAGCACACCAGCGGGATCTTCAGCCACACCGGCGAGTTGGCGGAGGACGGGACGTTCGTGCCGGGCGTCCCGTGGCGGGGCAAGGAGTGGGTGGACGCCCGCTTCCGCACGTACCCGCCCGAGGAGCTGGTGCGGCTGTCGCTGTCCCGGCCGGCGCGGTTCGCGCCGGGGGCGGGCTGGAGCTACTCCAACACCAACTACGTGCTGGCCCGGCTGCTGGTCGAGCGGGTCGGCGGCCGCCCCTTCGCCGAGGAGCTGCGGCGGCTGGTCCTGGAGCCGCTGGGGCTGACCGGCACGGTGGCGCCGGGCGCCTCGCCGGAGGTCCCCGCGCCGCACGCCCGCAGCTACTACCGCTACGAGGACGCCGGACGGGAGCGGACGCTCGACGTCACCCGCCACGACCCGTCCTGGGTCGCGGCCGGCGGCGACATGATCTCCACCACCCGGGACCTGCACACCTACGTCTCCGCGCTGCTCGGCGGCAGGCTGCTGCCGCCCGGCCTGCTGGCCGAGATGCGCACGCCGGAGGCGACGGTCGGCTACGGACTGGGGCTGTTCGCCCAGGAGAGGGCGGGCGGCACCGTCTTCCACCACAACGGCGCCACCATCGGCTCGGCGGCGCTGATGTACGGCTCGCCGGACGGCGGCACGACCCTCACCGCCGGGCTGAACTACGTGGACGACGCCGACGTGTCCATCGCGGCGGCGTTCCAGGGCGCCCAGCGGCGGCTCGTCGACGAGGTGTTCGGCACCGGGCCCGGCCCCGCGGCATCCGGTCGTACGGCAGGCTGAACGAATGACAAACGGAGTCACGATCGGGCAGGCGGCGGCGTACGTCGGCGTCACGGTGAAGACGGTGCGGCACTACCACCGGCAGGGGCTGGTCGACGAGCCGCAGCGCGACGCCTCCGGCTACCGGCGGTACGGGTCGGGCGAGTTGCTGCGGCTGGTGCAGGTCCGGACGCTGGCCGCCGCCGGGGTGCCGCTGGCGGAGATCGGGCCGCTGCTCGACGCCGACGGCGAGCGGTTCACCGCCGCCCTCGCCGACGTGGAGCGGCGGCTGGACGAGCGGATCGCGGAACTGACCGCGCGCCGCGACACCCTGCACCGGCTCGCCGACGGCGACCGGGCCCTGCTGCCCGACCGCGCCTGCGCGGCCCTGGAGCGGATGCCCGGGCTCGGCTTCGGCCCCGACTACGTGGCGGCGCAGCGCGAGGCCCTGGTGCTGGCGCGGGCCCTGGTGCCGGAGGGCTTCGACGGCTTCCTGTCCCAGCTCGAACACCGCCTGGACGACCCGGAGTTCGTCGATCTGGCCAGACGCGGCCAGGAGGCCGAGGCCTGGGCGCCGGACGATCCGAGGATCGAGGAGCTCGCCGCCGCCATGGCCGACCGCTGCCTGGCCAACCCCGCGCTCCTTGGGGACCCCGACAGCCTGCGTGCCTGGGCCAGGGCCTCCGTCCAGTACCGCCTGATCGACCGCCACCGCGACGACGAGGCCCCGGTCTCGGCCCGGCTGACCGCCCTCACCGAGGCCAGGCTGCGCGCCGCGGGCGTCCCGGCCCCGCACCGGTAGCGGCCCCGGCCGGGCGCGCACGGGAAGTCGGCCCGCCCGACTTCCCACGCACCGGCGGCGCTCCGTGCCCCGGCCGCGAACCCACCGCCCGAACGCACGGGAAGTCGACCCCGCCGACTTCTGCGCCGCTCGGCCGCCCCGCTCGCCGACCGACCCGCCGCGGTCAACGGCCCGGCGGGCGTCCCGGGCGTCCCGGGTGCCCCGGGTGCCCCGGGCGTCCCGGGCGTCCCGGGCGTCCCGGGCGGGGCTGCGGTGCGACGGTGATCAGCCGCTGGAAGTGGGCGGGTTCGGCGGGTTCGTCGACGGGTTCGCCCTCGGCCTCGATCCAGGCGTGGGCGCGGAAGGGGGCGGTGCGCACGCCCGTGCGCCAGGTCGGCCGGCTGCCCCGGGTCCGGCACAACAGGGCTGCGGCGATGGGGCGTTGAAGACAGCCCTGGCCGGCGCAGCGCATGCCGAGCGCGACCACGGCCTGCGGCGGTGGGGGCCTCGGCCCGGCGGGCGGGGGACGGGGCCGGTTTCGGCCGGCCGTGGACGAAGTGGCGCCGACCCGTTGGGCGCCGGGCGGGGCTTCGCCTAGGTTCGACCCATGGTGGACGCATGCTTCGGGCACCCGCGGCTGGCCGCGGTCTACGACCCGCTCGACCCGGACCGCGGTGATCTCGACGCCTACCTGCGGATGGTGCGGGAGTTCGGGGCGCGCCGGGTGCTGGACATCGGCTGCGGCACGGGGGTGTTCGCACTGCTGCTGGCCGGGCGCGGGGTCGAGGTGGTCGGCGTGGATCCCGCACCGGCGTCCGTGGAGGTCGCGCGGGCCAAGCCGGGCGGCGGGCGGGTGCGGTGGATCCACGGTGACGCCACGCAGTTGCCGCCGCTGCGGGTCGACCTGGCGACGATGACGGCGAACGTCGCCCAGGCCGTCGTCGGTCCGCGGGACTGGCAGGGGACGCTGCGGGGGGCCTTCGGGGCGCTGCGGCCCGGCGGGCGGCTGGTCTTCGAGACCCGTGACCCGGCCGCGCGCGCCTGGCAGGAGTGGACCCGTGGGCGTTCCCACCGGGTGACGGACGTCCCGGGGGTCGGCCCCGTCGAGAGCTGGGTCGACCTGACCGGGGTGCGCTGGCCCCTGGTGTCGTTCCGGTGGACGTACGTGTTCGCCGCGGACGGGCAGGTGCTGACCTCGGATTCGACGCTGCGTTTCCGGGAGCGGGAGGAGGTCGAGCGGGATCTGGCCGCCCACGGCTTCGTGGTGGAGGAGGTCCGCGACGCGCCCGACCGGCCGGGCCAGGAGTTCGTCTTCGTGGCCCGGCGCCCGTGACCTCCGTGAACTCCCGTGAACTCCGGCGGTCTACGGATCAGGACCCCTGGGCACCGATCTTCCGGTTGGCGAGGCGGATGAGATCCTTGGCGAAGGCGCGGTGGACCGAGGGGACGACGACCGCCATCGCCAGGTGTCCCGCCCGGTGCTGGAACTCGAAGCGGCGGAAGGACGTCAGGACGCCCGTCGCGCCGACCTCCCTGACCGTCGCCAGGTCGCGCCACGCGACCGCGTCCCGGACGCCGCCGAGGAGGTCGGTCACGGCCACGCCGTCCTCGTGCAGGCGGCACTGGCGGATGCCGAGCCGCCCGGCCGCCCAGCGCCAGGCGAAGGCGAGGCCGTAGACCGCCAGGACGATCGCCACCACGATCGCGGTCTTGATCACGGCGTTGTCCGGCCGCATCACCACCAGGCCGACGAGCAGCACCAGGCAGAACACCAGGACGAACCGCCGCCCGAGCTGCCAGAGCAGCCCGGGGACGCCGATGACGGAAGCACTGCGGTGGAGCGCACCGAACGCGGGCTCCCTGAACTGCCTTGCCATGCCGATCCCCTGTCCCGGTAGCGGAGTTGAGCGGCGTGATCGCCGACTCCCCGCGCCCACTGTCGGGGAGCGCCGGACGGCTGGCAAGTCGTCGGGCGGCGGGTGGGCGGCGGGGGCCGGGTCCTCCGGGCCCTCCGTCACGGGGCCCTGGTACGAGGCGGCCCGTACGACCTGACGGGTCGTCTCCCGGGCCCGCGCGGCGGCGCTCCCGCGTGTTCCGGCCGGGCTCAGGCGGCCTTCTCGGCGAGGGTGTGGGCGACGAGGGCGTTGGCGTGGCCGTGGCCGAGGCCGTGCTCGGTCTTGAGCCAGGCGACGAGTTCCATGTGCTTGGCGAGCGGGGAGGTGCGGACGAGGTCCTTCCACTCCTCGATCGGGCGGCCGTACTTCTTCTCGATGGCGGGGAAGTAGGACGCGGGGTTGCCCTTGGCGGCCGGCTTCTTCTCGGCGGCGGGCTGCACAGCGGCGGGCTTCGCGGCGGGGGTGGCGGTCATGGGCGGTTCCTCTCGGCGGGGCACGGCGGGAAGCGGTGGGGGGCGGCGGGGTGTGCGGGAAGGCCCCCCCCCCCACAACCCCCCCCCGGGGGGTAGCCGCGGCACCCCCCCCCGCGGCCCCCCGCCGGGCCCCGCGCCGGCGGGG
>NZ_JBHXTL010000063.1:0-29010 GCF_042677365.1 Kitasatospora sp. NPDC127116 | reverse complement strand
GGGGGGCGGGGGGTGTGGTGGTGGGGTTTGGTGTCGGGGGGGGCCCCGCACCGCGAACTCATCGCCCCGCGTGGGTGATCCGCGTCACACCCCGGCGGCGGCCCGGCGGCGGCGCCGTCCGGCGGGCGGGGTGGGGTCGGCGTTCCAGGCGGCGACGGGGTTGCCGAGCCAGTGCCCGCCGCCGGGGACGTTCTCGCCGCGCATGACGAGGGAGGCCGGGCCGACGGTGGTGCCGGCGCCGAGGGAGGAGTTGAGCAGCACGATGGAGTGCGGGCCGGTGGTGGAGCCGGCGGCGAGGTGGACGGGGCCCAGGCGCATCACCCGGTCGTGGAAGAGGTGGGTCTGCAGGACGGTGCCGCGGTTGACGCTGGCGCCGGCCTCGACGGTGACCAGGTCGGTCTCGGGCAGCCAGTGGGTCTCGCACCACACGCCGCGTCCGATGCGGGCGCCGAGGCTGCGCAGCCACACGTTCAGGTAGGGGGTGCCGGTGATGGTGTGGCCGCCGAAGGGCATGGCGAGTTCCTCGACGAAGGTGTCGTAGAGCTCGTTGCGCCATACGAAGGAGGACCACAGGGGGTGTTCGGCGACGCGGAAGCGTCCGACGAGCACCCATTTGGCGGCGGTGGTGAGGGCGCAGGCGGTGACGGCGGCGGCGATCAGGACGAGTCCGGCGGCGCCGAGGGCGGCGCCGAGCCCGTAGTCGTCGCGCAGTTCCTGGAGGGCGGCGAGGACGAGGTCGCCGAGCAGGGCGGCGAGGACGATCGGCAGCAGCCGGCAGAGTTCGACGCCGGCGCGCGCCCACATCAGGCGCCGGGGCGGGTCGTAGGTGCGGCCTTCGGTGCCGGTGTCGGCGACGCGGGGCAGGGCGAAGGCGGGGCGGCCGAGCCAGGAGGAGCCTTCGGGGGCGTGGGCGGGGGTGTCGGACAGTACGCCGACGAGGGAGTTGTCGGGCAGGTGGCGGTCGGGGCCGACGATGCCGGAGTTGCCGACGAAGGAGCGGCGTCCGACGTGGGCGGGGCCGAGGTGGAGCCAGCCGCCGCGCAGTTCGTAGGGGGCGACGAGGGTGTCGTCGGCGAGGAAGGCGCCGTCGTCGACCCGCATCAGGCCGGGCAGGGCGAGCACGGTGGAGGCTTCGACGCGGCGGCCGACGCGGGCGCCGAGCAGGCGCAGCCACACGGGGGTGAAGAGGCTGGCGTAGAAGGGGAAGAGGGTGCGCCGGGCGGTGTCGGCGAGGCGGCTGACGGCCCAGGCACAGAAGGCGACGCGGCCGGTGGCGGGGTGGAAGCCGGGGCGCAGCGGGCGGGACAGGAGGCGGACGAGGAGCGCTATGAGGGTGGCGTAGCAGGTGATGGTGAGGGCGGCGAGGGGGACGGTGGCGGGCAGGAGTTGGACGAGGGCGCCGGCCAGGGTGGCGTCGGTGTCGATCATCGGGTAGACGATGAGCAGGGCGGGCAGGGCGGCGATGATCGGGACGAGGCCGAGGACGGTGAAGCCGGCGCCGTAGGCGAGGTTCCAGCGGCGGGGGGCGGGGGCGGGGGTGGTGGGCCAGTCGGCGGGGGCTTCGGTGGCGGGGCGGGCCGGGGAGCCGGTCCAGTGTGCGCCGGGTGGGACGGGGGTGGTGGCGGTGACGCAGGAGCCGGGGGCGATCTCGGCGCGGGCGCCGATGCGGGCGCCGGGCATGAGGGTGGCGCGGTGGCCGATGCGGGCGCCTTCGCCGATGTCGATGCGGCCGAGGTGGAGGGTGTCGCCGTCGAGCCACCAGCCGGCGAGGTCGGCTTCGGGTTCGACGCAGGCGTGGGCGCCGAGGCGGGCGAGGCCGGTGACGGGGGGCAGGGTGTGGAGTTGGACGCCGGGGCCGACGCGGCAGCCGAGGGCCTTGGCGTAGCGGGGGGCCCAGGGGGTGCCGGCGAGGGCGGCGGTGCCGAACATGGCGGTGTAGCGTTCGGCGGCCCACAGGCGCAGGTGGACGTGGCCGCCGCGGGGGTGGCTGCCGGGGCGGATGCCGGCGGTGAGCAGGCGGGCGCCGGTGGCGGCGAGCAGGGTGCGGCCGGGGGCGCTGTAGAGGAGGAGCAGGCCGGCGGCGACGGGCCACCAGGAGCTGTGGGGGGCCCAGGCGAGGTTGCTGCCGGTGAGGTTGTCGAGGGCGATCAGGACGAGGATCCAGCGCAGTCCGGCGAGGGAGAACATGCCGAGGAGCAGGAGGGTCTGCCAGAGGCCGGCGCTGCGGGGGGTGCGGCGTACGGTGCGGCCGCGGACGGCGGTGGTGGCGGCCGTGTCCTCGGGTGCGGTGGTGGGGGTGAGGGTGTCGAGGTGGGCGGCGAGGGCGGCGAGGACGGGGTGGGCGTACAGGTCGGCGACGGAGACGCCGTTGTGACGGGTGCGCAGTTCGGAGACGAGGCGGGCGGCGGTGAGGCTGGAGCCGCCGAGGGCGAAGAAGTCGTCGTCGGGGCCGGGGGTGGTGCCGAGCAGGCGTTCCCAGTGGCCGGCGAGCAGGCCGGCGGTGCCGTCGAGGGCCCGGGCGGCGGGGGCGGTGCCGGTGGTGGCGAGCGGCCAGGGCAGGGCGCCGCGGTCGACCTTGCCGGAGGTGCGGGTGGGCAGGGAGTCGACGAGGGCGAGGACGGGCACCAGCGGGGCGGGCAGGTGTTCCAGGAGCCGGCGGCGGGCGGTGGTGAGGTCGGGGGTGGTGCCGGGGTGGGCGACGAGGTAGCCGACGAGCAGGTCGGCGCCGGCGGGGGTCCTGCGGACGGCCGCGGCGGCGGCGCGGATGCCGGGCAGGGCCTGGAGGGCGGCGTCGATCTCGCCGAGTTCGATGCGGCGGCCGCCGAGTTTGACCTGGTCGTCGGCGCGGCCGAGGAAGACGAGGCCTTCGGGGTCGTTGCGCACGAGGTCGCCGCTGCGGTAGACGCGGGGTGAGGCGAGGGCGGGGTGGGCGCTGAACTTCTCGGCGTCCTTGGCGGGGTCGAGGTAGCGGGCGGTGCCGACGCCGGTGATGAGCAGTTCGCCGCTGGCGTGCCAGGGGACGGGGTTTCCGGCCCGGTCGACGACGGCGATCTCCCAGCCGTCGAGGGGGGCGCCGATGCGTACGGGCTCGCCGGGGAGCAGGCGGGCGGCGGTGGCGACGACGGTGGTCTCGGTGGGGCCGTAGGTGTTCCAGAACTCGCGGCCGTCGACGGCGAGGCGTTCGACGAGTTCGGCGGGGCAGGCCTCGCCGCCGACGATGATCAGGCGGACGGCGTCCAGGCATTCCTGCGGCCACAGGGCGAGCAGGGTGGGGACGGTGGAGACGGCGGTGATGCGCCGGGTCACGAGCCAGGGGCCGAGGTCGGTGCCGGCCTTGACCAGGGCGCGGGGGGCGGGGACGAGGCAGGCGCCGTGGCGCCAGGCCAGCCACATCTCCTCGCAGGAGGCGTCGAAGGCCACGGAGAGGCCGGCGAGGACGCGGTCGCCGGGGCCGAGCGGCCGGTGGGTGAGGAAGAGGCGGGCCTCGGCGTCGACGAAGGCGGCGGCGGAGCGGTGGGTGACGGCGACGCCCTTGGGGCGGCCGGTGGTGCCGGAGGTGAAGATGATCCAGGCGTCGTCGGCGGGGCCGGGCCAGGCGGGGCGGCCGCCGGGGCGGGCGGCGGCGCCGGGGTGGAGGACGCGGCCGGGGCCGAGGACGGCGCAGACGGCGGCGTCCTGCCAGATCATCCCGGCGCGCTCGTCGGGGTCGTCGGCGTCGACGGGGACGTAGGCGGCGCCGCAGCGCAGGACGGCGAGGACGGCGATGTAGAGGTCGGCGGTGCCGGAGGGGATGCGGATGCCGACGCGGTCGCCGCGGCCGATGCCGTGGCCGGCCAGTTGCCCGGCGAGGGTGTCGACCTCGTGGAGCAGGGCGCGGTAGTCGAGGACGGTGTCGCCGGTGTCGAGCGCGGGCGCGTGGGGGTGGGCGTCGGCGGTGGCGGCGACGATGTCGAGCAGGCTGCGGGGGTGGGCGGCCTGGGCCACCGGCCAGCCGGCCGCGGGGCCCTGGTGGGGGCGGTGCAGCGTGCCTGGGCCGGCCGTGTCGTGGCGTGCGTCCATGGATGGGTTTCCTTGGCTCCGGAGTCCTGGGGGGCGCGTACGGGTGTACGGGTGTACGGGTGTGACGCCGGGTGACCCGGTTGTCACCTGCGGGAGGGCGCCCACTCACCATGACTCTGCTGGGAGTCGGCTGGATGCAGCGAAGGTTCGATCAAAGGGAATTCTCATCATCGATGCCGCATGGGAACAGCAACGGTATGAATCGAATGACATTTCGCGGGTTTTCGCTCTTTTCCGCTGGTGAAGAGTAATCGCCGAATACCGGAACGGCGCGACGGGAGAGGGAAGGGTGATGAACACCATGGCGTCCGGAACGCTACCGGTGGCGAGGGGGTCGCTACCGGATCGGGGGGTTCTGGTCGGATCATCGGACTGTTCACGGTTTTCACATCTTCGTGTGGGACCCTTTCGCACACCTCGCCGCGGCTCCGTCCTGTGAGCGGGCCGGGAAAGGACCCCTCGGGCCGGGAATCGGCCGGGCATTCCGCCGAGGACGAGGGGCCGCGGACCAGCGCCGCCGGCCGCAACGGGAGCGCGCTCGTCTGGTACGTGGCGTACGGCTCGAACCTGCACGCCGCCCGCCTCGCCTGCTACCTGCGCGGCGGACGCCCGGACGGCGGGGCGCAGGCCCAGCCCGGCTGCCGCGATCCGCGCCCGCCGCGCCGGGCGGTGGCCACCGTGCTGCCGGGCACGCTCTACTTCGCCGGGCACTCGCTCACCTGGGGCGGCGGCTCGGCCTTCTACGACCCGGCCGCTGGCGGCGAAGTGCCGTGCCGCGCCTATCTGGTGACGGTCGGTCAGTTCAGCGACATCGCCGCCCAGGAGATGCGCCGGAGCCCCGGCGCCGACCTCGACCTCGCCCCGGCGCTCGCCACCGGGCGCGCCGAGCTGGGCCCGGGCCGCTACGAAACCCTGCTGCACGTCGGCGAGTCGGACGGCCACCCGCTGCTGACCTTCACCGCCTCCCGGGGCGTGGCCGGCGCCGATCTCAACGCTCCCGCCCCGCCCTACCTGCGCACCCTGGCCGCCGGCCTGGCCGAGTCCCACGGCTGGGGCCCCTGGCGCGCGGCCGGCTACCTCGCCACCCGCCCGGGCGCGGCCGGGCACTGGACGCCGCGCGCGGTGGCGGCGGTGCTGGGCTGAACAACACCGGGACCCGCCGGGCCTGGTGTCCTGCGCTCAGGCCCCGGCCGGGCCGCGTCCGGCCAGCCGTGCGCGCAGGCGCTCCGCCGGCAGGGCGTCCGGGTACGCCAGGAGTGCCTCCCGGGCCCTGCGCAGCGCCTCCTGCTCGATCCCGGTCGGCAGGTCGTCGCGCTCCAGCAGGTGCAGCAGGACGAAGGGGGCCCGCGGCGTCGAGCCGCGCCTGGCCAGCCAGTCCGTCGTGTGCCGCAGGAGCAGGGACAGCTGGGCCGGGGAGAGGTCCCGCCGTTCCAGCAGGGCGCAGAGGATCTCCCGGGTCTTGTTGCTGAAGTTCGCCGAGAGCCGCTCCAGTCCCAGCGCCACCGCCCGGGAGGCCTGTTCGGGGGTCAGGTCCGACCGCCTCAGGAGCGGGCACAGGAACGGCCGCTGGAAGTGGAAGGTGGTGTGGACGGCGCACAGGTCGATCGCGAGGTCGATCCCGAACCGGGCCTGGTCGGGCCGCAGTCCGGTGCGGCGGCCGAGGAGCGAGCCGAGGAGGGCCGGCTGGGCGGGGCCGGCACGGAGCTCCGCCACCACCAGATCGGCCACCTCGGTCAGCTGCTCTCCGGTCAGCTCCCTCCGCCACAGCAGGACCTGGAGGACGCGCCGGCGGTCGGCGGAGGTCTCGTTCAGCTCCAGCCACCGGAACGCCCGGGAGATGAGGGGGCGGGCCTCCTCGGGAGTCAGCGGGCGTTCGAGCAGTCGTTGCAGCGCGACGGCCGCCGCCGGGTCGGCGGGATCGCCGGCCAGCTGGTGCAGCAGTCCGGTGCCCGCGCCGGTGCCTTCGCCGGTGCCGGTGCCTTCGCTGGCCAGCAGGACGCGCAGGACGTGGCTGCGGTGCGGGCTGGCGGGATGGAGCCTGCTCCAGACCTCGACGTAGCGGGTCACCCGCCGCGCCCGGTCGGGGGTGAGATCGTGGCACTCCAGGACGACGCGGAGCACCGCGCCCGCGGTGGGGACCTCGGCATGGTGCTCCGCCAGCCAGTCGAGGCCCCGTTCGAGCGCCGCGCGCTCCTCGGGCGCCGTCAGCGCGGGGTGGCTCAGGAGCGTGCGCAGGAGCGACGCGGCCCGCAGGGTGCCGGCGGCGTCCCGGTGGTCGGCGAACCAGGCGAGGGTGCGGCGCACGGCCTCCTCCCGCTGCTCCCCCACCGGGTTCCCGTACGTCAGCAGGTGCTGCAGGACGGCGGCGCTCGCCTCGGACGGGCGGCGCGGGCTCAGCCAGTCGAAGGCGCACTGGACCACCCGGCCGCGGGTGGGTGCGTCGTGGTCACGCTTGAGCAGCTGTTTGAGGACCAGCGGGGCGGAGCGCCAGCCGGCGTGTCCGCGGACCCACTCCAGGGCGTGGTCCACGGCCAGCCGCTCCTGGCCGCAGGAGAGGTCGTCCCGTTCCAGGAGCGCCTGGATGACGTGGTCGGCGTCGGTCTGCCCGGCCCGCCGGGACAGCCAGGACAGCGAGGCCGAGATCAGCGGCTGCGGCACGTTCTGCGGATCGCCGAGCGCCGCCGAGAGGAACGGCCGTGCGGCGTGGTCGAGTTCGGCCCGGATCAGCCAGGGGCGGACCAGTGCGTCCCAGGTCTCCAGGGCCGCGGACTTCCAGGGCGGGTCGAGGGTCATGGCGAGCAGCGCCTGCTCGCCGTCCCTGCCCGCGTGCTCCAGCAGCTGTCCCAGCCTGACGGCGTTGCGGGTGGCCCAGTCCCGGCAGAAGCGCTCCAGTGCGCCGGCCCGGTGGCCCGTTCCCGGCCCGTCCAGGTCGGAGGCCAGCCGCTGCAGATGGCCGGTGAACAGGGCGAACGAGCGGGAGTGCCGGGACGTGGCGTCGAACAGCGTTTCGGCGGATGCGCCGTGGATGCTCCAGCCCGGTGGCGGCAGGAGGGAGTGCAGGACCAGTTCGTCCGTCACGATGTCGTGGACGACGTGGAGTTCGCCCTCGGACTCGTCCATCCACCCCAGCGAGACCAGGGTGTCGGTGACGTGCCGTCCGCCCATGACGCCCGCGGCGGTGGAGGGGTGGGCGTCGAGCAGCGCGTCGAGTGCCTCCTCCACGGCCGGGCGGGGCTGCGGGCAGATGCTGACCGCCGTGGCGAAGGCCAGGTGGGCGAGGTCGGGCAGGGCGGTGGCCAGCGGGCCGGTCGCGTCCCCGGTGCCGACGGGGGTCAGCGAGTCCTGCCGGATTCCCTCCCGGATCCAGCTGACCAGTTCACCGGGGCGCACCCGCGCGAGGTCCGGGGCGAGGTGGCCGGCGCGGATCCGGCGTTCGAGGGCGTCGGCGATGAGCAGGGCGATGACCGGACGGCGCCCGCAGGCCCGGGCGAGTTCCTCCTCCCCCCACCGCTGGAGCGCCTGCGGGGCGACTTCACGGAGGATGTGGGTGATCACCGTGGTCCGGTGGTCCTCGTCCTGGCGCAGCAGGACCTCGTCGAAGAGGAGCCCGGCACCGCGCTGGTGGAGCCGGTGGCGTGCTCCCGGACGGGTCGAGGCGAGCGCCGCGACGTGGACGCCGCACCGTTTGGCCTCGGGCAGCAGGGCGTCGACGAGTGCCCGCAGGTCCAGCTGGGCGCAGGTGTCGAGGGAGTCGAGGACGAGCAGGACCCGGGGCCGCTCGGCCTCGCGCACGACCTGCGAGAGGTCGTCCACCGTCACGGAGTTGTTCGCCTGGAGGTGGAGGACCTGCCAGCCGTCGAGATGGGCGGCCCGCGCGACCTCGAAGCAGGTCCGGGTCTTTCCCGCGCCGGCCGGTCCGACCAGGAGGACGCCGCGCGGGTCCGGTGTTGAGAGACGGCGCAGCAGGTTCCGCGGCTGGGCCTCGTGGTGGGGGCCGGGGCTGACGAAGGAGAGGCGGTCGTCCACGAGGCGGGTCTCGCGTCCGTGCAGGCCGCGGACGACCTCGTCGTGGCTGTGGATCTCCCGCAGGCGCTGCCCGGGCTCCTCGCGGTCGGTCACCGCGACCGGGTCCGGGTCGACGTCATGGGCGCGCAGGTAGCGGACGAAGCGGGGGTCCTCGGACAGCCCCTGGAAGCCGGTGGCCGTCAGGCTCGCGGTCCCCCCGCGGGTGTGGTGGCTGCTGCACACGCCCAGCAGTACGTCGTCGCGGGTGAACACGCCGGCGCCGGAGAAGCCCGTCCACGGTGATTCCTTGGCGGGACGGCCGGGGGGCGCCGCGGGGGGTGTCCGGGGAGGCGGGGAGGTCAGCGACAGTTCCAGGTCGGCGCGGCCCAGGAAGGAGCCGAGCAGCACGTCGCCGTTGATCTGCCGGGTGGTCGGCCGCATCTCGTCGATGGCGAAGTCCGGGAAGCCGACCGCGGTGAACGCGATGCGGCCGAGCCGGGTGGGCGCGACGCCGAGCCGGATCGGCGGCAGGTCCCCGCGGTCCTCGGCCAGGACCAGCAGGGCCAGGTCGAGGGAGGGGTCCTGGTGGCTCACCACCAGGTCGACGGCGACGGGCTTGCCGCTCCCCCCGGCCGTTCCGGCCGCCGGACGGACCTCGTAGGCGTAGCGGTCGGCGTCCTCGAAGGCGTGGCGCACGGAGAGTGCGAGACCGCTCGTGAGCAGGAAGCCCGAGGCATGGAACAGGGAGTGGCCGGTCGTCCGGTCCCGTCGGGCGACCATGACCACCCTGTCCAGCATGCCGTTCGGGCCGCGCCGCATGCCCTGTCCCCCACCAGCCGTTCGGACCGTTCCGCAAAGCCTCCCCGGTGGCGGCTACCGCCGTCCGCCGGGCCCCGCCCGGCGTCAGTCGGGCAGCAGGATCCCGGCCTCGGAGTTGGTCAGCACCGCACCGCCCTGCTCGGTCTCGGCCGTCAGCTCCAGCGACACCGTGTGCGTGGCGGTCCTGGCGCCGGCGGCCTTGGCCCCGCCGGAGAGCACCCAGAACTTGACCCCGCCCTCGACCTCGGCCGAGGCGGTGACGGCGACCTCGACATCGAGCTTGACGGAGTTGACGCGCAGCCGCACCGGCGAGCCCTCGCCGTCGGCCATCGCGGTGGCGAGCTCCTGCCGAAGCGCCCGGATGGTGTCCGCGAGCCCGATCTCCATACCCGTCCCCCTTCGGCCCGCTCCCCGTACACCGGGTGCGGCCACGAGATGATCATCAGTGGGACATGGTAGGCCACCGGCACCCGCCCGGTCCGGGCGACCGGTGAACGGCCGCCGGGGCCGCCCGGCGGCGCGGCGCCGCGCCCTCGCGGCGGCCGTACCGTCGAGCGGCCCCGGTCCTCCCACCGGACCTTCCCGGCAGGTCAGTTGAGGAAGGACTCGGGCCCGAGGCGGCCCCAGGCGACGAAGGCGGCCAGCAGGATGTAGACCGCGTCCACCGCCACCAGCCGGTACTCCCGGCGGCGCATCCGCACGGTCGCCGCACCGGCCATCAGCAGCACCAGTCCGACGGCCGCCAGCGGCACGAACACCGGCGCGATGCCGAGCGCGGCGGGCAGGACCAGCCCGGCCGCCGCCAGCACCTCGACCGCGCCGATGGCCTTCACCCCTCCCGCGGTGAAGTCCTCCACCCAGCGGCCGGCGGCCCCGGTGGCGGCGATCCTCTCCTTCGGCGCGAGCATCTTGAACGCGCCGCCCACCAGGTAGACGGCGGCCAGCAGCCCGGCGACGATCCACAGCGCGACGTTCACGGTGTCCCCCTCTCCTCGTGCCCCGGGCCGGTCAGTGCTGGTACATGCCGACCTCGTAGCCGCCGCCGGGCTGGCGGAGCATCACATTGGCCCGGTTGAAGGCGTTGATGATCGCGATCACGCAGACCAGCGCGGCGAGCTGCTCCTCGTCGTAGTGCTTGGCGGCGTTCGCCCACACCTCGTCGCTCACCCCGCCCGCCGCGTCCGCGAGCCGGGTGCCCTCCTCGGCGAGTTCCAGCGCGGCGCGCTCGGCGTCGGTGAACACGGTGGCCTCGCGCCAGGCGGCGACCAGGTTGAGGCGCACCGGGTCCTCCCCGGCGTGCACGGCCTCCTTGAAGTGCATGTCGATGCAGGCGCCGCAGCCGTTGATCTGGCTGGCGCGCAGCCGCACCAGCTCCTGGACGGTGTACGGCAGGCTCGACTCGGCGACGGGCTTGTTGGCGGCGATCAGGTGCTTGAAGACCTTGCCCATGACGGGGCTGGCGAAGGGGTTCAGGCGGGGTTCCATGGTGTGCTCCTCGGTCGGTGGTCCCGTTGCTGCCCTTGAAGACAGGACAGCCCGCCGTTTTGTGACGTCCCCGCGCCGCCCGCCCGCCGTGACCTGCGCCACACCACCCGCCCGCGGTCCGCGGCGGGCCTCGGGTAGCCTGCTGGCCACGATCGGGAAGGGGGCGTCCGGGGTGAGTTCGACGGATGTGGCGGGCGCGGCCGGGTACCGGCCGCTGCTGTTCTCCATCGCCTACGGGATGACGGGTTCGGTCGGCGACGCCGAGGACCTCGTCCAGGACACCTTCCTCGGCCTCGCCCGTGCCGACCGGGCCGGCACCGCGATCGCCGACCCGAAGGCGTACCTGACCACGACCGTCACCCGCCTGGGCATCAACCACCTGAGGTCCGCGCGGGTGCGGCGCGAGACCTATGTCGGCGAGTGGCTGCCCGAGCCGGTCGTGACCACCGCCGGGCGCCCCGGCCCGGCCGAGCACGCCGAGCTGGCGGACACCCTGTCGATGGCGTTCCTGGTGCTGCTGGAGGCCCTCTCCCCCGTCGAGCGCGCGGTGTTCACGCTGCGCGAGGCGTTCGGGTACGGCTACCCGGAGGTGGCGGAGACGGTCGGCCGGAGCGAGGCGAACTGCCGGCAGATCCTCTCCCGCGCCCGCAAGCGCCTGGCCGCGGCCGAGGACGGCCCCGTCCTGCCGGCCCCGGCCCACCGCGCGCAGGGCGAGGAGCTGGCCCGCCGCTTCTTCGAGGCCGCCGAGGGCGGGGACCTGGACGCGCTGCTCGGCATGCTCGCCCCCGACGTGGTGGTCCGGGGCGACGGCGGCGGCAAGGCCCGCGCGCTGGCACGCTCGGTCACCGAGCCGCTCCGCGTCGCCCGGCTGCTCGTCGGCGGCCTGCGCCGCGTCCTGCTCCTGGGCGCGCGCCTCGTCCCGGCCCGGGTCAACGGCCGCCCGGGCGCGGTGGTGTACGACGCCGAGCAGCGCGTGGCCGGCGTCATCGTGCTGGACATCGACGCCGACGGCGCGGTGCGGGCCGTCCACTCCGTGTCCAACCCGGACAAGCTCGGCCACCTCGGGCCGGTCTCCGACCTCGGGCTGCGGCCGGCGCCGAAGCGGCCCTCCGACGAGGTCGCCCCGCCGGCACCGTGACCCCGGCGCGCGGGACATGCGGCGGCCCGGGCCCGAACGCCGGACCCGGGCCGTTCACCCCGAGGGTCAGGGGACGGTGCAGACGGCGGTCGCCAGGATCGACTCCGTCGCGGTACCGGTGTTGGTGCCGCGCACGACCCAGGAGCTGCCGCTCGGGTAGGAGTCGGTGAAGAAGATCCGGAAGGCGCTGGTCTGGCCGCCGCCACCGGTGGGCACCTGGCCGGACGGGCAGGTCACGGTGGCGAACCCGTTGCCGCCCGGGGCCACGTCGACGAAGTCGCCGAAGACCTGGTTGTGCGCGGACAGCAGCGCGGGGTCGGCGGCGGCCTCGTCGTGGGGCACCACGACGCCCGGCTTGCCGGCGGGCTTGCCGTCGGCGAAGGCGACGGCGGCACTCGCGGCCAGGACGCTGAAGGCGGTCAGGGCGGTCAGGACGAGGGGCTTCGTACGGGCCACGGCGGCCTCCTGGGGTGTGGGGTCGGGCTGTGTCGACGGCGGGCCGTTCCCCGCCTCGACCCCGATCCGTACCCGAACCACCCTGGTCCGCCGCCGGGGAAGGCATCCGCTACCCGGGCGGAGGAACCCCGCTGCCCGGCCGGGCTAACGGGGGCCGCACTCCCCGGTTCGGTCAACGACGGTCCAGCGGCGGAAACATGAGCAGCCGTCACCTCGGCCGGTTCCGCCAGTTCGATGCCTCGGCCCGCGTCATCGGCCGGCGCCACGCCCTGCGCATCGTCCGCACCCCGGGCCGCACCCCCACCGCTGACGTCCGCGCCCACGTCCGCGCCCGGGTCCGGGCACCGGTCACGCCGGCGCCCCGGCGGCGGGGCGGCGGCGGGTGAACCAGCAGGCCAGCAGCAGGTTGGGCACCCAGCACAGCCAGGCGATGGCGGTGTAGGAGGTGCGGAAGTCCAGGTGCGCGGCCATGGCGACGGTCAGCATGAGCCGCAGGGTGACGGCGGCGAAGGTGAGCGCGAAGCTGCGGACCATCCAGCGGCGGTGGTCGACCACCCGCCCGTCGAGGATCGCCCGCAGCCCGGCGCCGCCGGTCACCAGCCAGGCGACGGCCAGGCAGGCGAAGCCGGTCCCGGAGACCGCGCCGCCGTACGCGACGGGCGCCATCAGCAGCGCGCCCGCCCCGCCGACCAGGCAGCCGATCAGGTAGGTGACGCCGATGCGGCGGTGCAGGCGCGGGCGGCGGTTCCGCAGGCGGCGGGAGAACTGCCACGGCCCCACCAGCAGAGCGGTGAGCGCGCCGAATATGTGGATGTAGAGCGGCACTTCGTGACTCAGGTAGGTGGCGCGCTGCTGCTCGATGAAGACTGCCGGATCGAAGCTGAGGTACTTGGCGGAGACGGCGACGATGAGGGTGGAGAGCACCGTCATGACGGCCCAGCCGGCCCGTGTGATGCGCATGCACCGAGTCTCGGGCCCGACGGCCGGGTCCGGCATCGGGGTTGTCCCCGAGAAAGCACCCTCAGAGAACCCTCATCTCCGGTGCCGGGATGGGGAGATGATCACCCCGGCCCGCCGCGGCTCGGCCCGGTCAGGCGGGCTGCCAGAGCTCGATCCGGTTGCCCTCGGGGTCGGTGACCCAGCCGAACCGGCCGACGCCCGCCATCTCCTGGGTCTCCTCGGCCACGTCCGCCCCCCGGGCGCGCAGTTGGGCGAGCATCGCGTCCAGGTCGCGGACGCGGAAGTTGAGCATGGTCCGCTGGGTGCGGGAGCCGAAGTAGTCGGTCCCGGACTCGAAGGCCGCGAAGACCGTCGGCCCGGGCTCCTGGCGCCACAGGCCGTGTTCGTCGGCGTCCAGCCCCAGGCAGTCGCGGTACCAGGCGCCCAGCGCCGCGGGGTCGGCGGCCCGCAGGAAGTACCCGCCGATGCCCACTACTCGTTCCATGCCGCCATCCTGCCACCACGGTGGTCGGCGGGCCCGGCACGACCCTCCCTCCTCGTCTTCGGGTGATCTTGGTCGGGTGTCGGCGCGGCGTCCGGACGGGCACGGCGCGCGGTCCGGTATGCATGTCCCGGGCCGGGGATCGTGGGCGGATCATGCTCCCGTCATCCCGCCAACTCCATGCCACCCGAGGCGATTTGATCACTATGAAGCTGGTACGACGAATCGCCGCCACCGTCGCGGCGGACGCCTGTCGCCGCGCCCCGAGGGACTGACGGAACCGCCCCGGCCCGGCGCGGGGAGCCCACGCCGGGCCGGGGCGTGTCCGCGTGCCGTCACGCGGCGCGCTGGCCGAGCAGGAGGGCGGGCAGGGAGCGGCCGGCGAGGGCCTCGGCGGCGCGGGCGGCCTGGGAGGGGGCCATGAAGTCCGGGAGGCTGCGGGCGGGGACGAAGCGGGCGCCGAACAGGCCGCTCCTGCGCTGCGCGGGGACAGTGATGAGGGTGCCGTCGGGGACGGTACCGCCGTCGAACACCAGGGTGAGACGCTCCAAATGGCGGTCGGCGGGCGTGAAGTCGACGGCGAGGACGTCGGTGAGGCGGACGATCAGACCGGTCTCGGCGTGCAGGTGGCGGGCGGCGGCCAGGTGCGGGGGCTCGTTGGGCTTGGCGGAGCCGCCCGGCAGGATCATGCCGTCCATGTAGTCGGGGTCGACCAGCAGGACGTCGCCGCGCTGGTTTCGGACGAGGACGAGGCAGCCGAGCCGGCAGACGGGGGGCTTGGCGAGCAGGCGGGGGTCTTGCATGGGGGGAGGTCGCTTTCTCGACGCGGTGGGGGACGTTCAGTCGTCGTGGGTGAGGCGTTCGTAGCGCAGACCCTTGCGCAGCAGGTCGACCATGCGCAGGAGGTCGAGCGGGCGCGCGGTGAGGCGCAGCAGATAGCTGCACGTCAGGCGGCCGTCCGCCCAGTCGACTTCGAGCGTGGGGAGCTCGACGCCGCCGAGGGCGAGGACGGTGGCGAGGTCGTCGAGGACGTCGGCGGCCTGCCGGCGCTGCTCGGCGGTCGCACGGGAGAGGGTGGAGGACATCTCACTTCTCCCCGGGCCGCTTGTGGACCTCGAAGGCGCGCCAGGCACTGTACGCGTCCCCGAAGAAGGTGAAGGCCGCGAGTTCGCCGCTGGCGCCGCGGAGCCACTCCCCGGTGAGCTCGTTGCGGACCCGGTAGCGGTCGGAGGCGGTGTCCCAGCGGACGCCGTAGCCGTGGAGGCGAGGGAGTTGGTCGTGGTGCATGGGAGGGAACCCTCTGCGATCGGAGTTTCACGTTCTGTGCACATGGTGGCGCAAGGTCGCCTAGCATCGGAAGCGGCCTGCTACTTGCCGAGGGGCCACAGGGAAGTTGAGAGCTGCCGTGAACAAGAAGAAGATTGACCCCGAGTCGAGCCCGTGGGCGCCCTTCGGAATCCAACTCCGCGCCTTCCGAGAGGCCAAGGACCTCCTCCAGGAGGATCTTGCCCCGCTCATCGGATGCTCCCCCTCGCACCTGTCCTACGTCGAACTTGCACACCGACCTCCGAGTCGCAAGCTCGCCGAACTCTCCGACATCGCGCTCGACACGGGCGGCACCATGCTGCTGATGTGGTATCAGCTGAAGAACGCCGCGATCCTGGAGGGTTTCCCGGAGTTCTCGCGCTACGAGGCCCTTGCCGAAGAGATCAGGATCTTCGAGGTCAACGTTGTCACCGGACTCCTGCAGACCCGGGGGTATACAACCGCACTCCAGATGGGCAGCGTCCGCCAAGGCATTTCACCCCAGAAACTGGCCGAGGAACGCATCGAATTCAGGCTCTCCCGACAGCAAGCCCTGGGACGGACCCCTCCTCCGTTCCTGCACGTGGTGCTGGACGAAACCTGCCTCAGGCGAGTCGTCGGCGGCCGTGATGTCATGGTCGAACAACTGCTTCACCTTGAGCAGTTGTCCACTCGGCCCAACATCGTCATCCAGGTGGCTCCGTTCACCCTCGGCGAGAACCGGCCGTTCACCCACATGGCAACCCTCCTTACCATGCCGAACCGAAAAGTTCTCGCCTACGGCGAGGTCGAGCAGCGTGGCTACATCGACCGCGATTCCAAGTCGGTTGCCGAACTTGCCAAGAGCTACGATCGGCTTGCGGTCGAGGCCCTTGGCCAAGCCGAATCGCTGGCTTTCATCCGTTCGGCAAGGAGGGACCTGGAGTGGATGTCGACCTGACGGAGGCTTCCTGGCGGAAGAGTTCGTACAGCGGCCCGAACGGTGGCCAGTGCATCGAGGTCGCCGACGGCTTCGCCGGCGTCATGCCCGTACGCGACTCCAAGGACCCCTCCGGCCCGGCCCTCCTCTTCCCCGCCCCCGCCTGGCAGGCCTTCGTCACCGCCGTCCGCACCGGCGAGTTCGACGCCCGCTGACCGCAGTCACCATCGGCCCCGCCGCTCCATACTCGGGGCGGCGGGGCCGAGGTGTGCGCAACTGCGCAGCGGGCGGCTCTTTTCTGCCAAATTGGTCTCTACCATTGCCCCGAATCCGGGATTCCGGAAGGCTCGCCGCCGAGCACCGGGAAGCGGACTCCGGTGTTCTCCCTTGAGCGAGGAAGACACCGACATGGCACTTCGCAAGGCGGTTACCAGCATGGCCCTGGCCGGACTGTTCTCGGTGGCGGGCGGCCTGATGGTCGCCCCCGCTGCCCAGGCGTCCACCACGAGGACGACCGGTTACACCTACATCGGCATGTACCCGAGCGGCGCCGCGTGCGACGCGGCCGGCAAGGCCTACGTGGCCCGCGGGGAGGCGGTCAACTACTTCTGCGACGTCGCCCCGACCACCGCCCGCCTCTCCGTCTGGTTCTACTAGAAACCACCGGGTGACCATCTGAGGGGCGGGAAGCCGGGCGGCATGGCCGGCTTCCCGCCCTTCTCCCCTACCCTGGTCACCAGTTGGCGGGCACGACCCCAGGAGGGCGCGCGATGGACACCACCCACATCACCACCTGGCGGAAGAGCTCGTACAGCGGTGGCGGCGGCGCATGCGTCGAGGTTGCCGACGGCTTCGCCGGCGTCATGCCCGTACGCGACTCCAAGGACCCCTCCGGCCCGGCCCTCCTCTTCCCCGCCCCCGCCTGGCAGGCCTTCGTCACCGCCGTCCGCACCGGCGAGTTCGACACCCACTGACCACAGCCACCATCGGCCCCGCCACCCCATGCTCGGGGCGGCGGGGCCGAGCGGTCAGAGTCCGAAGTTCCAGTCGACGATCATCTGCAGCAGGTCCTTGCGCTCGTCCACGAAGTCCATCGCGATCACGCCGTAGTGCGCGCGCTGGGAGATGCGCGGCGTCAGGTAGTCCTGGATGGAGGGATTGACGACCTTGGCGATCTGGTACGGGGTGTCCGGGAAGCTGCTGGAGCTGGCGAAGTGGAGGTACAGCTTGCCGTCGTTCTGGCCGTAGAACGCCGTGTCCAGCCCTTCCCTGACCCGCTGGACCTTGCGGCTGGGCCCGTCGCTCCACGCGTCCTGCAGCCAGATCCGGGAACTGTCCCCCCACTGCAGCGGGTCGTAGCGCCCGTCGCCCCAGGTGAAGTCCGACATGATGGGGACGATCTTGCCGCGCACCTGCCCGAGCGTGGGCAGTCCGCCGGGCAGTGATCCGGCCTTGGGGAGCCAGAACCAGGGCCGGTAGTTGCCCTTCCCGTCGTAGCCGTCCATGTAGTAGTTGAAGATCTCGCTGAAGCGGTAGTCCTGCCCCTCGGTGTACTCCTTCTTGACCCGCATGATGATCGTCTCGCGGGGGTTCGCCTTCAGGAAGTCGATGCAGAGGTTCAGCACGTCACCGAAGTTGATTTTCTGGTAGATCTTGTCGTGGTGGATGGTGAAGACGTCGCCCGCCACCCGGCACCGGATGTCGAGGAAGCGCACGCCCGCCTGGAGCTGCTGGTTGATACGCCACTCCTGGCACTGGGCGAAGCCGAAGGCGCCGCCGTCGTAGAGCGCGCAGGTCTCGTGGGTTCCGGGGATCGTCAGCTGCGACAGCTTCACGTTGTCGCCCAGCAGCGACATCCACTTGTCGGTGGGGCGGTGGACGAGACGGTCCGGCGCGGCGACGGCCGATGCGCCCGAGCCGGCGATGCCCAGGGCCCCGGTCGTGGCCGCGAGCGCTGCGCCCCTGAGAAGGGTCCTACGGTTGATCGACATGCAAGAAGCCTCCGGACTCGGGGCCCCGATGGTGATCGGGCGTGAACGTTCTCCTTTCCGACTCCAACGGGCCTCCGTCCGAGGCCGGTTCATCGTCCGCGAACCGAACGTCCGCCACCCGCACCGCGGCCGCGCCGGCGGGCGGCACGCGGAAAACCCGGTGCACCCGGCGCGACACCTCGGTAGCCTGCACCGCCATGGCATCGGAACTGGAACGCCCCCCACTCCAGGCGGACGAACGCACCGCGCTCATCGGCTGGTTGGACCTGCAGCGGAAGATCCTGCGCTGGAAGTGCGAGGGGCTGGACGAACGGGACGCGCACCGGGCGGTCGTCCCGACCTCGCCGGCCATGACGATGGCCGGCCTCATCTCGCACATGCGCTGGACCGAGCACCTCTGGCTGGAGGTGATGTTCCTCGGCGGTGACGAGAAGCAGAACCCGTCCTTCGACGAGTCCACCGAGGACGCCGACTGGCACACCGACGACCGCCCCCTCGCCGACCTGCTCGCGGAGTACGAGGCCCAGTGCGCCCGCAGCAACGAGATCGTCGCGGCGGCCTCCCTGGACGACGTCGGCCGCAAGCCCGGCTTCCGCGCCGGCGGCGCCAACCTGCGCTGGATGCTGATCCACCTCGTCGAGGAGACCGGCCGCCACGCGGGGCACGCCGACATCGTCCGCGAGCTCCTCGACGGCTCGAAGGGCTACTACTAGCGGTTCCACCGGACTTCACCGCTTCCGCCGGCCGGCGGCCCGGGAGCGGGAGGTCCGGCCGGGCGGGTGCGGGACGCTCCGTCAGGTCCCGTCCCGCGCCGGACCGGCCGTGAAGGGGCCCGTGACCGGGCAACTCCCGCTGATCCGGACGCCGATGACGCCCTGCTAGGGTCCCGACCCGTGACGGACAGGGTGCAGAAGCAGTACGAGGCGATGCGCGGGCACTTCCACCGGGCCGCCGGGCAGCGCGGGTTCACGCTCGACCCCGCCCAGGAGCTCCCGGTCGAGCGGCTCAGCCGGCTGGCCGGCGAGCTCGCCCACCCGGCCTGGCGGCTGCGCCGCGGTCCGCGGCACCTCTACCTCTGGGGCCCGGTCGGCCGCGGCAAGAGCTGGCTGGTGGACACCTTCCTCGACGGGCTGGCGACCCCGCGCAAGCGGCGGCTGCACTTCCACGACTTCTTCCGCCGGCTGCACGAGGGCGTCGCCCACCACGCCGGGAGTCGCGGCGCGGACGGCGCGGCCGTGGACCGGGCCGTGGACGAGCTGCTCGGCGACTGCCGGGTCCTGGTCTTCGACGAGTTCCACGCCCACGACGCGGGTGACGCGATGCTGGTGGCCCGTCTGCTGCACACCCTGCTGGAGCGGCGGATCACCCTGGTCACCACGTCCAACTACCCGCCCGCCGGGCTGATGCCCGACCCGCTGTACCACCACCTCTTCGAACCGACGATCAGGCTGATCGAGGAGCGGATGGACGTGGTCGACGTCTGCGGGCAGGTCGACTTCCGGCGCCTGCCCGGGTCGGAACGCGCCCACGGGTTCGGCCTCGGCGCCCGGCTCCGCCCCGGCGACGAGGCCTCGGCCGGCCTCACGGCGCCCCGGCCCGAGGAAGCGGGTCCGGTGGCCGCCCATCACCGCGAGCTGCCGGCCCGGGCGGTCCGCGAGGACCACGTGTGGTTCGGCTTCCCGGAGCTGTGCGAGGGCCTCACCTCCGTCGCGGACTACCTCGCCCTCGCCGACCGCTTCCCCACCGTCGTCCTCGACGGCGTCCCGCCGCTCACCGAGGCCTCCCCCGACGGCCGCCGGCGCTTCGCCAACCTGGTCGACGTCTGCTGCGACCGCGACGTCCGCCTGGTCCTGATCGGCGCCGACCCGCTCGCCGGCCTCCCCGCCGGCTCCGCCCTCATGCGCGACCTCGACCGCACCGCCAGCCGCCTCGCCCTCCTGCGGCACCCGGCCCGGCAGACGCGCCCTAGCTTCGGGTGAAGGTCCCGAGGCCGTCGTGGTCGAGCTGTTCGACCACCACCGTGGAGGCCCGGCCGTCGGCGCCCACGCCGAACGTCACCCCGGACAGGCCGACGGCGTTCTCCCCGCGGGTGCGGAAGCTGAACACGTCCCCGGCGTAGTGCTGGAGCGGGAACTGCAGGTCGTCCGGGCCCAGGCTCATCACCAGGGCGCCGCCGTTGCCGGTGGTCACGGTCAGCGGGCCGTAGTAGCCGTTGGCGTACGTGCCGACGTAGGCCGCGTCGGGCCTGGCGGGGGCGGCGTCGGCCGGGGGCCTGGTGTAGTCGGTGGGCGAGACGCCGGTCAGCGCGGCGGCGGGGACGACCTTGCCGAAGAAGGCGAGCCAGTCGACGGTCTCGTGGCCCTCCTCGGCGAGGTCGAAGAACTCCTCGGCCACCGCCTCGGGCAGGCCGACCGGCTGGCCGTTGGTCAGCACCACGATCCCCAACTGCTCGGAGGGCAGCAGGGTGACCACGGTGGCGGCGCCCAGTTCGAAGGCGCCGGAGTGGTTGAGCCGCAGCCGGCCGCCGTTGTCGCGGCCGACGTTCCAGCCCAGGCCGTACTGGCCGGGGTTGCCGTCGGGTGCGGACGGCGGGTTGGAGAGGCTGTGCGGCAGCCAGGTCTCGCCCAGGGCGGCGGTGTCGACGATCTGCTTGCCCTCGAAGGAGCCGTCGGCGAGCTGCAGCCGCATCCAGCGGGCGAGGTCCTGCACGGTGGAGCTGACGCCGCCGGCCGGGGACTGCGGGTCGGCGTTCTCGGTGGTGCTGACCTGCCAGCCGCCGCTGGTGCCGGTGCGCACGTGCGGCACGGCCTTGTCGGGCGCGTTGTCGTAGGCGGAGCGCAGGGAGCTCGTGGAGGTCATGCCGAGCGGCTTGTAGAGGGTGTCGGCGGCCAGGGTCTCCCAGGCGGTGCCCCTGGTCCTGGCGACGGCGACGGCCGCCTCGGTGAGGCCGTAGTTGGTGTAGGCGTAGGTGGCGCGGAAGGGGGCCAGGGGCTGGTCGCGCAGGTGCTGGAGGATGTAGTCGCGCTGGTAGCCGAGGTCCTGGAGGAGGTCGCCGGCGTGGTCGGGCAGGCCGCTGCGGTGGGAGAAGAGGTCGGCGAGCGTCACGTGGCGGCCGACCCAGGGGTCGGCGAGGGTGAAGCCGGGGTCGTGGGCGATGACGGGGTCGTCCCAGGCGACCGCCTTCTGGCCGACGGCCGTGGCGACGACGGTGGAGGAGATCGGCTTGGAGACGGAGGCGAGCTGGAAGACGGTGTCGGGGTCGACGGTGTCCGGCTTGCCGAGCTCGCGGACGCCGAAGCCCTTGGCGTGGACGACCTTGTCCTTGTGGACGACGGCCAGGGCCAGGCCCGGCACGCCGGTCCTGCGCAGGGCGTCCTGGACGTAGGCGTCGATCCGGTCGACGGCGAAGGCCACCTGCTGGTCGCTCAGCTGCGGTGAGGGCTGCGGCGGCGCGGTGGGCACGGCGCCGGAGGAGCCGGGGGCGGCCTCGGGGTCGGAGGCGGCGGAGGTGCACCCGGCGAGCAGCAGGCCGGCCAGCAGGGGCGCGGCGATGCGGTGTCCCGGCCTGGCGGCGGTGCGGCGGTGCATGCGGGTCCTCCCTCGTCCGGGCGGCACGGGCCGTGCGCCTCATCGCGTGAGTACGTGAGTATTCGACGGCCCGGCGCGGCCCGGGCGGGCGCCGCGCACCGCCGTGGGCGCATTCACCCGTGCGGCGGCGGGCAGGGGTCGGGGCGGCCCGCCGGGGCCGCCCCGGGCGGCGCGGAGCGGGAAGCCGGCCGGGCCGGCTTCCCGTGCGAACGCCCGCTCCCCCGCCCCTGGGCGACGTCCCCGCCCCTGTCCGATGTCCCCGTCCTACTCGACGACCTCGGCCTTCTCGATGACCACGTCCTCCTTGGGGACGTCCTGGTGGCCGCTCCTGGAGCCGGTGGGCACGGTCTTGACGGTGTCCACGACGTCCTGGCCCTCGACCACCTCGCCGAAGACGGCGTAGCCCCAGCCCTGGGCGTTCTTGCCGCTGTGGTCGAGGAAGTCGTTGTCGGCGACGTTGATGAAGAACTGGGCGGTGGCCGAGTGCGGGTCCCCGGTGCGGGCCATCGCGACGGTGTACCGCGTGTTCTTCAGGCCGTTGTCGGCCTCGTTCTGGATGGGGGCGCGGGTCTTCTTCTGCTTCATGCCGGGCTCCATCCCGCCGCCCTGGACCATGAAGCCGTTGATGACCCGGTGGAAGACCGTCCCGTCGTAGAAGCCGTCCCGGACGTACTGGAGGAAGTTCTCCACCGTCGCCGGGGCCTTCTCCGCGTCGAGGCGCAGGACGATGTCGCCGTGGTTGGTGCTCAGTTTGACCTTCGACACGATGACCTCACTGTACGGGTTGCGGCGGCTACGGATTGCTCACGCGCATTGTGACAGGAGGGACGGCCGGGCACCGTCGAGGCGCCTCAGTTGGCGAGGGTGAAGTCGCCGCCGACGGGGGCGGCGAGCTTGTCGATGCCGGTGAGGGCGGTGAGGGTGGGCACCGGGGTGCTGCTGTCGGCGGTGGTGCCGTCGCCGAGCTGGCCGGAGCCGTTGCTGCCCCAGGAGTGCACGGTGCTGGTCCCGGACAGGGCCACGGTGTGCTCCCGGCCGCCGGCCACCAGCCGTACGCCGCTCAGACCGGGGACGGTGACGGGGGTGACGCGGAAGACGGTGGTGCCGTCGCCGAGCTGGCCGGCGGTGTTCTGGCCCCAGGCCTTGAGGCGGTGGTCGGTGTCGACGACGGCCATGCTGTGGTTGCAGCCGGCCGCGATCCGGGTGACCCCGCCGGTCCAGGCCCCGTGGGTGGTGACGGGGGTGTAGCGGTTGATGGTGGTGTTGTCGCCGAGCTGGCCGGTGGCGTTGTAGCCCCAGGCCTTCACGGCGGCACCGGCGCCGGGCGTGCCGACCAGGACGAGGTTGTGGCTCGCGCCGGCGGCGATCCGGCTGACGCCGGTCAGTCCGACGACCCGCGCGGGGAGGCCTCGGTTGGTCGAAGTCCCGTCGCCCAGCTGGCCGTTGCTGTTGTAGCCCCAGGCCCAGACGGTGCCGTCCTCGCGCAGCGCGAGGCTGTGGTGGAGGCCGGCGGCGATGGCGACGACCTTGTGGAGGCCCTCGACCCGCACCGGGACGCCGCTGTCGGCGCCGGTGCCGTTGCCGAGCTGGCCGTGGTTGTTCTGGCCCCAGGCCAGGACGGTGCCGTCGGCGAGCAGGGCGAGGCTGTGCGCGCCGCCGGCGGCGATGTCGGTGGCGTCGGTGAGACCGGCCACCTGGCCGGGCGCGTTGTGGCTGAACACCGTGCCGTCGCCGAGCTGGCCCGAGCCGTTGACGCCCCAGGACTGCACCGTGCGGTCGGCCAGCAGGGCCAGCCCGTGGCCGAGGGTGGCACCGGCCCCGCCGGCGGCGATCTTCACCACGTCGGCGCTGGTCAGCCCGAGCACGGCGGTGGCCGTGGTGCGGAGGTCGGCCCAGGTGCCGTCCCCGAGCTGGCCGGAGCGGTTGTTGCCCCAGGACTTCAGGCGCTTCTCTGCCATGCGACGATGCCTCTTTACTTGTATGACAATAAGTCAAATCGTCGACATGTCAGATCTGTTGACGAGTCCACGATCATGGACCGACGCTACCCACGCGCACGTCACCGGCACGGGAAACGGCGGCGCCGGCCACTCGATCGGGTGATGGCGGGCCTCCGGCGCGGCCGCTGAGCCGTGCGTCCCGCAGCGCATGGCGCGGGACGGAGGGCTCAGCGGGTGCGGAGGGCTCAGCGGGTGCGGAAGGCCTGCCGGTAGGCGCCGGGGGTGGTGCCGGTGCGGGCGCGGAAGCGGCGGCGCAGGTTGACGGCGGAGGTCAGCCCGACGCGGGCGGCGATCGCGTCGACGGGCAGGTCGGTGTCCTCCAGCAGGACGCGGGCCGCGGCCAGCCGGCGGGCGAGCAGCCAGGCGCCCGGGCTGGTGCCGAGCTGGTCGGCGAAACGCCGGGCCAGGGTGCGGGGCGAGACGCCGAGGCGGGCGGCCAGGGCCTCGACCGACAGGGGCGCGCCCAGGCGCTCGTCGGCCCAGGCGAGCAGGCCGTCCAGCGCCTGCCCCGACGGCACCGACACCGGCACCGGCGGTGCCGGCGGCAGCAGTGACGGCGACACCGGCTGCGGCGCGCAGGGCGTGCGGTCGTCGTCGGGGTGCGGAGCCATCGCCATGTGCCGGGCCAGCGCGGCGGCGTGGGCGGCGCCGTGGTCGCGCCGGACCAGGTGCAGGCACAGGTCGAGGCCGGCGCCGGCGCCCGCGCTGGTGGCGACGTCGCCGTGGTCCACGTAGCGCCGGTGCGGCTCGACCCGGATCCGGGGGTACGCGCGGCGCAGCTGGTCGGCGCTGGCCCGGTGGGTGGTGGCGGTGCGGCCGTCGAGCAGTCCGGTGCGGGCCAGGGCGAACACTCCGGAGCAGATGGCGGCCAGCCGGGCCCCGCGGGCGTGCGCCCGCAGCAGGGCGCGGCGCACGGGGTCGGTGAGGGGTTCGTCCACGGGCAGCCAGCCGGGGACGATCACGGTGTCGGCGGTGTCGAGCGCGTCGAGGCCGTGCGGCACGGACATGGTGTAGCCGCCGGTGGTGGGCACCGGGCCGGGGACCTGCGTGCAGGTGGCGAAGGTGTAGTGCTGCGGCAGGCCGGGTCTCGGTGTGCCGAAGACCTCGGCGGCGCAGCCGAGTTCGAAGGTCGACTGGACGGGCCGGACCAGGGCCACCACGCGGTGCATGGCAGGAAAGTACCCCAGGGTGTCGCGGTGGGGCCTGTCCGGGCCGGCCGGGGCGCGGCACCGTTGCGGGCATGTACCCGGAGATCCTTGCCCAGCAGGGCTACACGTCCGTGTCCGTCGACGAGTCCCCGGTCCGCGAGCTGTTCCCCGGTGTCCGGCTGCGGGCCCTGTGGCGGGGGCCGGACGGCGCGCACGCCCATGTGCTGGAGATGGCGGCGGGCTCCCGCTGGCCGCACCGTGACGTCCACGAGCCGGGGCCGGAGGAGGTGTTCGTGGTGGCGGGCGTCTTCAACGACGGGGCGCGGGACTACCCGGCCGGTACGTTCCTGCACGCTCCGGCGGGGTCGTGGCACGTGCCGTCGACGGCCGTCGGCTGCACGCTGTTCGTGTTCTACCCGCAGGGGTAGGGCCGCGGGGGCGGGGGCGGGAGGCCGCCGGGGCCGGGCTCCCGCCCCGCTCCGGGCCGGTCAGGAGCCGGGGTTCAGCGAGGCATTGACGTCCTTGAGGAACTCGGCGACGGGGCGGCCGAGCAGGTCGGAGCTGTCGAGGGAGACGCCGTAGCGGTTCTCCAGGTCGGCGAGGACGCCCAGCACGCCCAGGGAGTCGACGCCGAGGTCGAGGAACATGCGGCCGGGGTCGGCGAGTTCCTCGGCGGTGACCTGGACGCCGGCGCGGGTCCTGACCAGGGTGGCCAGTTCCTCGTAGGTGATCTCCGTGGCCATCGGGCCCTCCGGGGGTGCGTGGGTGGCAGGGCCGACGGCGGTCGGGTCGTTCAACGGGTGGCCCTGTGCGCGCAGTTGTACGTGGTCGCCAGGCGTCCGGTCCAGCTCGTTCACTCGTACGCGTGAGGGCTTTCACGGGGACGGCCGGGACGGCCCGCCGGGCGGGGCGGGCGCCGGACCGGGCGCCCGTGGCCCGGCGGGCTCAGGCCGCGCCGAAGTGCCGTTTGGTGTCGGCGATCAGCGTCCGCTGGAAGGCCGCCCCGGGCATGTCGGTCAGTGCCGCGGGGCGGCGCAGCAGTGGGGCCGGCTCGTAGGCGAAGGTCCAGGTGAAGCGGGTGCCGCCGCCCGGGAGGGGTTCGAGGAGGTAGTCCTCGCCGAAGCGCCGGTACAGCGGCAGGGAGGCCTCGGTGACGCGGAACGCGTGCCGCGTTCCCTCCTCCCAGAGCGTGAACTCCTCGCGCAGCCGCAGCGTCCCGAGCGCGGTGATCTCCCGGGTGGTGCCGACGCCGTGCGGGGCCGGCGAGGTGTAGCGGCCGCCGGCCAGGCCCCGGCACCAGGACAGCGGTGCCGGGCCGGCGAGTCCCGCCCACACGCTCCGCGGTGCCACCGGCAGGTCCATCACGTGGCGGTGGCGGTGCGGGGCGGTGTCGAAGAAGGAGGCGTCGAAGCGCTCCAGTGCGAACCAGGGCATCGGGGCCTCCTCGTGGCGGGTCGGGGGATGCGCCCGAGCGTACCGGGCGGGGGAACCGGGCGCCCCGTCAGGTCGGGCTCCCTGTCGGGCCTGGCCGGGCCGTCGGGCCTGGCCGGGGCGTCGGACCGGGGCCGTCAGGCGATGCGGTGGGCCAGGCCCGGGTAGTCGGCGACCAGGCCGTCCGCGTCCAGCAGCAGGTCCGCCCGGTAGTCGCCGGAGGCGTAGCGGACGGTGGCGCCTCCGTCCTCGTGGCGGTGCAGGTGGGTGTAGGTCTGGCGGGAGGGCACGACGACCAGCTCGGGCACCCGGATCCAGGCCATCAGGAAGTGGTGTTCGCCCGGGCCGCGGTGGAGGGCGTGGCGCAGGACGGGCGGGGTGTTGGTGAGCGGGGACAGGCCGAGGTCGCAGTCGAGGGCGCCGTCGAGGTCGGGGCGCGGGGTGCCGTCGACGGTCCAGTGGCCGGTGGTCTCGTCGCGGCGCAGGTCGAGGGTGCGGACGGTGTCGGGGGTGCGGGCGGTGACGTGCATGCGGCGGGTGGTGAAGCCGTCGCCGGTGTCGAGTTCGTAGTCGAGCCAGTAAGGGGCCGGTTCGGCGGCGGCGACGCGGCCGCGGGCGGTCAGGGCGGTGGGGCGCAGGTCGATCCAGGAGGTCTCCAGGCCGGCGGTCTCGGTGACCCGCCAGGTGGGTGCGGCGGTGGGTGCGGCGGGGCGGTTCGGGTCGGGGGCGGTGCGGCTGTTCATTCGTGCACGGTACTGCCGGGTGCCGACAGCGGGCCCGACGGGCCGTCAACGCGGGGGGTTCATTCGTTCGGGTGAGAGTGGGGGCGGGGCGTGCCTCGTGCGGGGCGGGGCGGGGTCCGGGGCGGCGGCGGGCCCGGTCCCGGGCTCTCCATAATCGCGTGGGTGATCACATCCTGTGACGAAGCGGTGGCCCGGTTGCGGGCCCTGCCCGGACTGTCGTGCTGTGCCCGTCCCCTGAACGTGCTGCCGCTGCTGCGCACCGGCTGCCTGTCCGCGGTGGTGAGTGTGGAGGGCCCGGACGCGGGCTGGGCGGACGAGTTCGGGGCCTCCTTCCACGCGCTGGAACCGGAGCGGGGGGTGCGCGACCACACCTCGGCGGGGGCCGGGGTCCACGCGGTGCTGCGCGCGATCGCCTGCACCTCGGGCGAGGACGCGGGCGCGGGCGCGGGCGCGGGCGCGGGCGCGGCGGGTGGCGGCTGGCGGGGCCGGGAGCTGGCGCTGCTGCCCTACTCGGCGATGAAGGCCGAGTGGCGCACGGCACTCGGCGCGCTCGGCGCCCGCCTGCTGGAGCCGCCCTCGCACGTGGCCCTGCCGATGCTGGGCGACAAGCGGGCGCAGCGCGCGTGGCTGCGGTCGGTGGGGGCCGCGACCCCGCCGGACGCGGTGGTCCCGGCGCTCGACCACCGGGAGCTGCGCCGCCGCTTCGGTTCCCCCTACGTGGTGCAGACGCCGGTGGGCTCCAGCGGCAAGGGCACCCACCTGGTCGTCGACGAGGCGGACCTGCGCCCGATCCGCCGGGTCGGCGGCGGGCCCTGGCTGGTGAGCGGCTACGTCGAGGGCGTCGCGGTCAACCTGCACGTCCTGGTCTCGGCGGACAGCACGGTGCGGGTGCTGCGCCCGTCCGTCCAGCTGACCCGTATCGAGGGTGTCGGCGCGCCCTTCGGCGCCTACTCCGGCTGCGACTTCGCGGCCCCGGCCCTGCTGTCGCCGCTCGCCCTGGCCCGGGCCGGCACCTCGGCGCGGCGTGTCGGCGAGGCGCTGGCCGCGCTCGGCTACCGGGGCCTGTTCGGTGCCGACTTCGTCCTGGACGGCGAGCGCCCGCTGCTGCTGGAGCTCAACTGCCGCATGCAGGGCTCGACCTGGCTGCTGGGTGAGCTCGAACTGGCCGAGCACGCGCTGCCGTCCGCGCTGCGCCACGTGCTGGAGCTCTACGGGCACGCCACCGGCGGCGAGCCGCGAACGGACGCGGCGGGCGCCGTGCAGCTGGTGGTGCGGCACACCGGAGCCCCGGTGCGGGTGGCGGCGGCGCCCGGCGGCGGTCTGCACCGGCTCAAGGACGGGCGGCTGCGGTACTGCGGCGCCGGGTTCGGCCTGCTGGAGTGCGGGCCCGACGACTGCGTGCTGCTGCAACTGCCCTCCCCCGGGACGGTGTTGCTCCCCGGGGTGCCGCTCGCCCGGGTCGTGGCCCGGCACCCGCTGACCACCCCGGACGGGACCGCGCTCACCGCGCCCGGACGGCGGCTGGTGGACGCCCTGCGCGCGGGCTTCGTCCTCGAACCCCTCGACGAACCCGTGGGATCCGCCGTCCCCTGCGCGTCGCGGTGAGGAGACCCGTGCCGAGGAGACCCGTGCCGGGGACGCCGGTGCCGGGGACGCCGGTGCCGGGGACGCCGGTGCCGGGGACACCCGTTCCGCTGTACGTCCGCGCCGCGGTGCCCGCCGACCTGCCCCGGCTGGCCGCCCTGCGGGCGGAGGCGGCCGCCTGGATCGCGCTGGAGCACGGCTCGGCCCAGTGGTCGGCCCCGTACGACCCCGAGCGCGGCCTGACGCTGATCGCCCGGGGCGCGACGGTGGTCGCCGCGCTGGCGCCGCAGGGCGAGGCCGTCGCCACCGTGACGCTGCGCCCCACCGGCAGCCCCCGCCTGTGGAGCGGCGAGGAACTCGCCCGCCCGGCCCGCTACGTGAGCTCCTTCACGGTGGACCGCCGGTACGCCGGGCGCGGCATCGGCGCCCGTCTGGGCGACTGGGCCGCCTGGCGGGCCGCGCGGGCGGGCGCCGGGCTGCTGCGGGCGAACGTGTGGAGCGACAACGCCGCCCTGCACGCCTACTACCGTGCGCAGGGCTGGCGTTGGGTGCGCACGGTGGCCCACAGCCGCAGCGGCGCCCTGTTCGAACGCGTCACGAGCGCGGTGGCGCCGCCGTGGGTCCACGAGGCGGGCCGTGTGCGGGCGTGAGCGGGGCCCTGCCCGCCCGTGGCGTGCCCGCCCGTGACGGACCGCTCGTGACGGACCGCAGGGGCGCGCCGCGCGGACCCCGGCCGGGCGCCGCGAGGTCGGGGGCTGGGGCGGGGGCGGGGCGAGGTCGGGGGCGGGGCGAGGTCGGGGGCGGCACAGGCCCCGGGCGCCGAAGCCGGGTTCGGCGCCCGAACACCCGGCCGGGCCGGCGCGTCGTCGCGGGCCGGGCGGTGGCTGCCGTGCCGGCC